>CAYTUO010000294.1:0-6067 GCA_964441015.1 uncultured Pleurocapsa sp. | reverse complement strand
GTGATTGGTGATTGGTGATTGGTGATTGGTGATTGGTGATTGGTGATTGGGAATTGGGACTACGACTCTTGTACAGACGTTGCCTAGTACAGACGTTGCAGTGCAACGTCTGTACTAGCGAGCGGGATGATCGCACTACAGGACTAATGACTAAGAACTAAAAAAATTAAAAATCTTTCTGGAAAATGTCTCAACGGCGCTGTAGATTCATCTGACCCAGATTTAAATACAGCTTCTGAATCGGTTCGCTGCCTCAAAATCAATGAAAAACAACTTCAAAACGCTCATTGTAACCAAAAAATTAAAAAATTATCGGCAGTGTTCTTTTATAGTCCCAATTTGGGAACTCTATGAGTAGTCCGGTGATTCGGAAGCTTTCTATTGAGACTACCTTCGTCGTTGAGAAACCACTATGTCAGCTACTTTTTCTTACATTGATACAGAAGATTATTTAGTTTCATCTGCCGAGCCTTGGAAAGTAAATGATATCGCAGATGAACTGAGCGAACTTGACCTGCAAGAGACAGAAGAAACCGAGGTTCACAAGAGTCGCAGTCGGACAACAACTGATCTAGTTCGATTATACCTTCAAGATATTGGGAGAGTCCCCCTACTCGGAAAAGATGAAGAAGTTGCTAAAGCTCAACAGGTTCAGCGCTACATCAATCTGCTCAATCTGCGAAACAAAGCGGCTAAAAATGGCGATGGGGCGATCGCGCGTTTCGTCGAGATAGTTGATTGCCACGATCGCCTGTTAGCTCAACTCGGCCATCGTCCTTCCTTGGAGCGCTGGGCGACGGATGTCGGTATAAACGTATTTGAATTGAAGCAAGCACTAACAGAAGGAAAACGTCGTTGGGCAGAGATTGCCGACATAAAGGTTCAAGAACTTGATAAGCTCCAGAAGGCAGGAATCCGAGCCAAGAAACACATGATCGAGGCTAACCTACGGTTGGTGGTTTCAGTTGCCAAAAAATATCAAAATCGCGGCTTAGAATTGCTGGATTTAATTCAAGAAGGAACTTTAGGGCTAGAGCGGGCGGTCGAAAAATTCGATCCAACCAAAGGCTATCGATTCAGCACCTACTCCTATTGGTGGATTCGTCAAGGAATTACCAGAGCGATCGCGACTCAAAGCCGTATAATTCGACTTCCTGTTCATATCACCGAAAAACTGAACAAACTGAAAAAAGTTCAGCGTCAAATTGCTCAAGAAAAAGGTCGTACTGCTACGGTTGAAGAAATTGCTAAAGAATTAGAGATGACCTCGGCTCAAGTTCGAGATATGTTGACCCGCGTGCCGCGATCGGTTTCTCTAGAAATTAAAGTCGGCAAGGACAAAGATACGGAACTGGTTGACTTACTAGAAACAGAAAGTGCTTCTCCTGAAGAGAGTTTGATTCACGAATCCTTACACCGCGACTTACACGATCTGCTCGCCGATCTCACCACTCGCGAACGAGAAGTGATCCAGATGCGTTACGGGTTCAAGGATGGCACGCCTTATTCCTTGGCAGATATTGGTCGCGAACTCGATCTTTCCCGCGAACGAGTACGGCAAATTGAAGCCAAAGCCCTACAGAAGTTACGACAACCCAAACGTCGAAACCAAGTTCGCGATTATTTTGAGTCTCTCAGTTAACTGTGCGGGCACATTGGTGACAAGTTAAGACAAAATCCTATTTGTCAAGCATGGGTTAACTAATCTTAATCAAGCTCTCAATCGCTTGCTAGTATTGGGATTTGGGACTTTTGCTGACTTTTGCCTCGATCTCGGTCATTTTTCATCTTACTGTCTACTGGGTTGGCGATCGCGCTTCTAGAGCACGCGATCGCCAACCGAAAAAAGTCTCAAAAGCCTTAATTAGCAAAGTATAGACGACATAGTAACATTTTGTCATCATGTTCTTGACAAATTGCACACAACCTTAACTTGTCACCAATGGTGCGGGCAAGGCATTCCTTGCCCCTATTGATTACTGATTACTGATTACTAATTACCGATCGCTGATACTAGCATCTCGCCCATCTGACGGCACCCGACTGACTGCATTCCAGCCGACATGATATCCCCCGTGCGATACCCTAAATCTAGAACTTGAGAGACAGCTTCTTCAATTCTGGTAGCAGATTGGGGCTGATTTAAACCGTAGCGAAGCATCATGGCAGCACTGAGGACTTGAGCGATAGGATTAGCTAGGTCTTGTCCTGCAATATCGGGTGCGGAACCGTGAACGGGTTCAAAAACACCGGGCCCATCAGTCCCCAAACTCGCAGAAGGTAACATTCCGATACTCCCTGTCAGCATCGCCGCTTCATCGGAGAGGATATCCCCAAATAAATTTCCCGTGACGATCGTATCAAATTGCTTGGGAGCGCGGACTAGCTGCATGGCAGCATTATCTACATACAGGTGAGACAGTTCTACATCAGGATACTCTTGAGCGATTTGGGTCACGCGATCGCGCCACAGTTGAGACACATCTAGCACGTTGGCTTTATCGACCGAACATAACTTGCTTCTGCGTCTTCTAGCAGTTTCAAAGGCGACTCTAGCAATGCGATCAATTTCCGACTCGGTATAGGCCATCGTATTAACGCCCCGCCTTTCTCCCGTCTCTGTCTCAAAAATTCCTCTGGGTTGTCCGAAATAAATTCCCCCCGTTAATTCTCGCACCACCATAATATCAACCCCTTCTACCACCTCTCGCTTGAGAGTAGAAGCATCGATTAGCTGTGGGAAAATCGTTGCCGGTCGCAAATTGGCAAATAAGTTCAATCCTGCTCTCAATCCTAGCAATCCAGTTTCTGGGCGTTGATGGCGGGGGAGATTGTCGTACTGAGGACTGCCAATAGCAGCTAGGAGAACAGCATCGCTGTGGCGACAGATTGTCAGAGTTTCTTCGGGTAATGGATTTCCAGTCTCATCAATAGCTGCACCGCCGATGAGGGCTTCCTGAAAATCAAATTGAATGTTAAATTGCTGACCGATGACTTGCAGCACCTCTACCGCTACTGCCAGAATTTCGGGCCCGATGCCATCGCCAGGAAGTAAAGTAATGCGGTATTGCCCAGTCATGATAAGTTCTCAATCTGCGTAATCGACAATTTATTATCATATCCTGCCAAACCGCGTCTAACTTGAGAACCGTAGTTTTTGCTATAGGAAAAACTCCAGGTTTCAACATGGACGGGGTATAGGTAAAACTTAAAAACTTCTGCCTTGCGATCGAGTCGGTCAATACTTTTCTAAAGTTTCTAAGTATCTGTCAATTTTTTGGTGAACTTGGCGCAGAGAGGGAAGCATATCCAGGCGGTTTCCATTCGTGCGAGCTAAAGCTTGAATTTGCTTTAATTTTCTCTCTAAACTTTCGGCTAATCGCAAGGCCTGAGTCCCCAATTCGTCCATCTGCCGTTGCTGATACAATTGCGATGCCTTGCCTCGCAAAACCTGTAGCGTTCCTTCCTCTCCGTACTTGCCGGGGATGACCTGCCAGCGAATCAACAAGCGTTCTTGCCGGTAAAATCGTTCTAGTTCGCCTTTTCTGGCTTGTTGTAGCGGAGTTGCTGGTAGCTGTACCAGTCGTTTGAACTCATCGATCACGCCTTGAAATACGGGTGGCGTTATCTTTTCCAAAGACAATTGCAAGACCCCATTTTTACTCCAGAAAATGCGACCGTGATGGGGATGGCGCTCAAAATAAAGTCGTCCAATGCCCTCGCTAATGACTCGGTTCAATAATTCCTGCCATAACTTCTGAGGGGTCAAATTCACAAAGAAATCCACGGATTCTGAGGGCGCGTAGGTTTGTACTTCCAACGGGGGTTGAGCTAGCTCTGGGCTAGAAGGAGTGGACTTTGAGGAGGAAGAGAGGTTTTGGCGCAAAGACGCATCGAGCGGATTGCTTGCTAGCTCTGGCGTTAACTCGTCTGGACTATCGACAATGAGTGTTGGTTGTTCGGTAAAAGGAGTTGATGGGGGAGAGAGGGGCGCTTTTGGCTCTAAATTCGGCTGTGAGTCGCTCCTCCCCAGCAAGGGGGGAACAAAAGACGAGACAACCCCACCAGGTGTTGAGCGATCAATCAAAAAGGTAGGTTGTTCGCTTAAATTAATTGAGGGCTGGGGTTGGGGGTTTTTTGGTTCCGTGCTTATCGGTGCTTGGGGTTGCTCCTTTTTAGGAGCCTTGGAATAAATTGAAAGAATCAATTGAAGCGTTTTAGAGTCTATTTGCTGGATTTTTAGGGAATAGTCTGGAGAAGGCAACAAAGAGCGAACATAATCTAGTGCTGCTGTATTATTCGGATTCACCATCCCCAGGGTCAGACACTTCTCAACTAGCGACAGGGGTAAAATTTGATGGTATAGGCATGATGCTTTAGGTACGAGCGAGTCAACTAGCTCAAAAGCTTGCTCGAAAGTCTTCGCTGACCAATTACCCATCTCGGCACGACGAGGTTCTGGCTGAGACGGTTGAGGAAATTGAGAAGAGTCGCTAGGATGGGACATTGTTTTTCAAATGGAAGTAGGGGATTGTGTCAGAATGCTGGTTACTCTCTCAAAATATAGCTGCATCGGAGCAGTATGACTTAAATTTTAGGAATCTCTAACCTGAAAGGAAGTAACTATCTGATTTTTCCGGTTTCTGACCGTGGGCTTAGATTTGCTGTAAAATCCATTCAGGAGTTAGCCTCTAGAGAGCTTGCACTTAAATTGGTTAATTGCCCGAATTTTTCATCTATCACACCTGGCAGACTCTGAAGCTAGGTAGATAACTGGCTATAGCGCTCCTTAAATTTGTCAAAGATTATTAATTGAAGTTAAGCCAATGACTTCCCTAAAAACCTGCCAGTGCATTAATCCCGATTGCCTCTATCATAACCCATACAACAAGGCGATCTGTGATCGGTGCGGTTCAAAATTGTTACTGGCGGGTCGATATCGAGCAGTGCGCCAGATCGGTGCTGGAGGATTTGCTCGCACATTTGAGGCAGTAGACGAACACCGATTGAATACGGTTTGCCTGATCAAACAGTTTTGCCCTCTCAGCCAAAGTAGCACTGCGTACCAGAAATCATTAGATCTATTCAAGCAAGAAGCAGTTATTCTCAAAGATTTAGGACAACATCCCAAGATACCAGCACTTCTGGCTTTTTTTGAGCAAGAGGGACGACTGTACATTATCCAGGAATTTATTGAGGGACAGGATTTACTCAGGGAAGTCAAGCAAAGTGGGGCTTTTAACGAACAAAAAGTTCGACAAGTTCTTCTGGAATTATTGCCTGTGCTTGAGTTTATTCACCAACGAGGGATAATCCATCGAGATATTAAGCCAAGTAATATTATCCGACGACCGGATAGTTCTCTAGTATTGATTGATTTTGGCGGATCTCACCAACTCAGTGTCAGTGTTTCGCTCAAGAAAAGTCCGATTGCGGGTACGCCGGGATATGCCGCACCGGAACAAATGCGAGGAGTTGTCTCTCCTGCCAGCGATCTTTATAGTTTGGGAGTAACTTGTATTCGACTGCTAAGCGGATGCTTTCCGACTGATAGCGGTAGCGACTCGCTTTTCGATTTGCAGCAGCAGCAGTGGGACTGGCAAGGACGGGGAGTCTCAGTAAGTCCTGAATTGGAACGGATACTGAAGAGGATGTTGCAACTTGAGGCCCGCGATCACTTCGAGTCTGTTGCAGAAGTCCTGGGAGCCTTAGAAGATGGAGGGACGGGGAGAGAGGGGGACACTTACCAGTTACCAGTTATCAGTTATCAGTTATCAGAAGGACGGGGCTTTCAAGGTGGCGACGCAGGTTCGCCACACAGCCCCTCCAGAGGGCAGAGGGCAGAAGGCAGAGGGCAGAGGGCAGAAGGCAGAGGGCAGAAGGCAGATAAGGAAGAATTTCCCAATCACCAATCACCAGTCACCAATCACCAATCACCAATCACCAATCACCAATCACCAATCACCAATCACCAGTCACCAATCACCAGTCACCAATCACCAATCACCAATCCCCAATCACCAATCACCAATCACCAATCACCAATCACCAATCACCAATCACCAAT
>CAYTUO010000293.1:0-6079 GCA_964441015.1 uncultured Pleurocapsa sp. | reverse complement strand
AGCAAGCATCTTGGTATTGTGAATTTGCCCTCGGTATAGTTGCACGCTGAACTGGTGGGCGACTTGTTCGTAGAGGGGAGAGCCGTATGCCTCGCCATCGATGAGATGAGAGCGATCGAGAGTCGCAGTAGTTCCCACTACAGCCCCCTGAGCTTCAGCAGGCGCTAAACGGGTTGTAAATCCTAATAAAGAAGTTTGTTGCTCCGAGTCTGAGGCAGAAGTATCGGGAGGTAGCGCCCACCATGTCGCTTGCAGAATTGGCTCCTCGATCCGAGCATCTACGTTGGCATAGAAGCGTAAAGCTGCCTTCAATCCTCGCACGGTTCCCTTTTGAGCTTGCCAGATAGGAGCCATCGCGATCGCTTGTCTTTGTTTGAGTTCAGCAAAGTTTTCGTCAAGTTGTAGCGCCAACCAACCTGCTAACCAAGGTAGCCATTGGCTAGGAATCGCTTGAACATCAAAATATTGGCTGAGACTGGCAATTGCCGCTTCCACATCTGTAAAGCCACTTTCAAATAGCGATAGCAACTGTTCTAGAGTTTGCCGATAGGCTGGGTTTTCGCGGTAAATAGCCGGAAGGTATTGGCTGTAGGAATCGTAGTCAAATTGGACTCGGATCTGTTCTAAACGCGGACTCGCCTTGCCTTCCCCCGTAAAATGCACGCCAACCCAAAGATACTGTTTAGCTTCTCCTAGAATTAAACCCTCTAAACTATCTAGCGGCATTGCCTTCCAGATACTTGCATCGAACGGATGAATCGGATTAGTAAGACTAGGATTGGGAGGGGGCGTATCGCGATCGCTCGTATAGAAAAAGAATTGAAGATGCGTACCCGTTTGTAATGCTTCTGCCTTTGCCTTGAATTGATGCCATTGCACGGCGTTTTCTCTGGGATGAAAAGAACCTCCCCAAACAACGCCACTGTTGACGTAAGCGCGATCTAAGTAAAGAACCACAGGAAACGCATTACCGCCCGGATGAAGCCAGAGAAAACGATTTCCTGCTAAACCGCTAGCAAAACTCATTCCCGCGAGCGTATTTTCTACAGTTAATGCTGCTGCCGAGCCGTTATAACCTTGAGCTTCCCCTACAAACTCTCCCGCGATCGTAAATTTGAGAACTCGTTGTCGTTGGTTGTCGCCGACAAAAATAGCTTCCTGAGTTACGGCGAGTCCCATTGGAGATGGTAACTGTTGCGATAAAGATAATTGCTGGCGAAAATCTCCCTCTGCGTTAACGACAAAAATTTCTCGCTGGCTAGCATCTAGGATGTAAACTTGCGTTTCGTCTTCTCGTTGAACCACAGCAATATCGCTCGGTTGCTGCAAAGTTGTTTCTGCCCGAAGCGTATCCCAAAATGACTCGATAACATTACCTGACAAATCGAACTTTTGTATCCGATGGTTGCCGTAGTCCACCACATAAACATTGCCCGCCACATCACAAGCTAGTGTCCAAGGCGTGTTGAAATATCCCAGTTCTGCTGACGGTTGGGCTTCGCTAGCCATGTCTGATTGTCCCCAAATTCCCAACAGTTGAAACGAATGAGGATGGAAAATTTGCAAGCGGTGATTGCCACTATCGGCAACAAAAATCGCTCGTCGAATCGGATGGAATAGTATCCCTCGCGGTTGGCGAAACTGGGTCGCTTGGCTTCCTTCACTGCCAAGGCAAGGAATGGGAGTTCGAGAGCGATTCCCTACGGGAGCGCTACGTCCAAAGGACGGGCTACGCCAACGCGGATCGCAGGGGTCGATGCGCCAGATAAGATGATGAGTAGGATCGGTAAAATAGATCGTCCCATCTCCCCCAATTGCCACGCCAGCAGGAGCGTCAGGAATCGCTTGTTTTGTCAAACTTTGGGACGGCTCGACTGCTGATGGGAGAGAAGCTAATTGTAAGGTTCCGTTTGCTTCTAGTTCTAGTCCCTGCCACTGAAAATCTCGCCAATAGTTATCTCGGTTGAGGTAGAAGAAATTGACTCTGCCCATTTTGTCCCTAGTCATAGGTCATTCCTCCACACCCATCCAAACGATATGCCAGTCGTCTAAGAGTTCGGCAAGCTTTTCTTTGAGTTCTGTTTGTTCGGCAGCAAGTACCATACTTACTTCACTACTGCTAAAGGTGCGACGGCGAAGAAATATTGGAATAGGCTCCTGCGCTCTCGACAGTGCTTGGATTAACAGCATAACTTCCACCGTAAATTGCTTTGGGGTAGTCTGACTGCTATCGATGTTAATCAGTCCATCTATAATGTATGGATTGCCATTGCCGCGAGAAAAGTTTTCTTCGTCGGAGTTGATAAACCAGAGACGCAAACCATCAATTCGGGCAGAATAGGAAGGAGTTGTCAGAAATCCTGCTTTGCTGGTATCAATCTTGGCAACAAGCTTGAAGGGTGCAATGAATACTGCAAACGTCTGTTCTGGTAGTTCAGACAGTGGTTCTTCTGATGGGACAATTAATTCTACGTCCCACATCGTCGGTTGTTCTTCTCCACAAGCGATATAGGGTTGCTTGGGAGGTCGAGCATTGCGCCTTTGGGCAATGCAAACTCGACGATTTAACTGACAATTAAAAACTTCAACGCGAGCAACAATAATTTTTCGACCCTCTTTGATATCAGTCGTGGTATCTTTGGGCTGCAAGTTTCCTTGTGAATCCTTTTTTAGGCGAACCCAGCAAAAAATAGGTTTTTCTTGCCTTCGTACTACACCCCGATCTAAACAGATGCCTTCACGGGTTTCTACCTCTTCTAACTTCTCATCTTCAGGATAGGAAACTGTTAGATCGAAAAAAACCGAACCGCCACCCTCCTCGGACGCTACGGGAGGAATAGGCAGAGTTTCTACTTGCGTTAAAACAATCTCTCGCCCATCGACATCAATGGCATATCCGGGACCGATCGCGACTTGGCGATCGCCTTTTTCCCCAGACACCGCAAAACCCGCAGCAACCCCCCAATCGTGCAAGCTACGATTGTGCAGCCAGCGCATTTCCCGATTAAACACTTCGATTGCTTGGAGATCGGGAGCAAACAAACGCTGACCGTTAAAAAATTGCAGGCGTTCGGGGTAGCGCGTTTCATCAAGCAGACTCATAATTCTCCTCCGTGTGATCGCGATTCTTTTGTAAAGATTGAATTCCCAACCAAGAGACATATAGTTTTTGCTGTTGGGCAAAGGTTAAAAACTCTGTATCCAAAGCCTGATTGGTTCTTTCAATGGAGGGCAAACCCCAAGTTTGGATTGATGGTAGCCATAAGTTAAAGGTCAATTGTTCGACGGATACCTTGCTGATATGTCCGAACGAGGCAAATAGAAATTGTCCTTTGGCAGAACTCCAGGAAGAACCTTGCAACCAGGCAAAGTAACAAGGAATTTCCGTAAATCCTACACTAGAAGTATCAATTTCGACTTGATATCCTACTATAATTTGTTGGCTGCCATCGTTCACTCTCCAAGGAGTCCAAGACGTTGCTCCTGGAACTGTCGTACCGCTACCAATGCGGGGTCGCGCGATCGCTCTGGCAAGCCGAGGAATGAAATCAGAAGCGAAAAAGGGGGAATTTTGGGAGAGGTCAAAGAGGGTTGCGATCGCCTCTTGATAGGCATTATCCTCTGATACGCTTAGAAGTTGTTCTCGTTCGGTTTCGCTCATTACTCCTTTAAAAATTAACTGTTTTCTCCAGGAGTCGTAGCAGATCTTGGCTTTCAAGTCGTCAGGAAAGTTTAATTCTTCTGGCAACACCTCTAGCGATACTGTCGTTTGATTAATCAAGCGAGCGAGAAGAACCCCATCTCGAACTTTGACGCTGTTAGATGGTTTCCAGAACAGACGAGGAGGTTGTGTTAACTTAAATTTCGTTGGCAAGCAAGCTTGCGATAATTCGTTTTGATAGTTAGATGAATTAATTTCTTGATACTGGGCGAGTAAAAAGCTATCTTCCAAATCTGCTGGAATGGCTAGCACCTGTGGCTTTGATAGCATCAATTCGCGTCCAAAGCAATCGTAGGCGACTCCAGGTTTCACCGTAACAACATTGCCGTCGCGAGTCACTTGCAACCCTTCAGCGATTCCGTAGGCGTTATGCAGGGCGCGGTTGTGCCACCAACGCAGTTGAGCAGCGATCGCACTTTGGTCGCGAAAATCTACACTGCGAAGTAATTGTCCTTGCCAGTAAGTAAATCGTTGGAGATCGTTCGAGAGGGGGGTAGACATGGTGGTAGTGTGGGAGGTGTGGGAAGAGAGGGGGGACAAGGAGATGTAGCTACTGACTCCTTTCAAACAACGGTAATATCGTGTTGTCCGGCTGCTACGAGTCCTAGAGAACCGAGACAGATGTTGCTGCATTGGGGTTTGCCGTCGGCGAGAAGTTCGAGAGATAAAACGCGATCGCTCCCTGGGGTTTCGTCAATGACTTGTAGGACTTCGGAACGATAAACATCTCGTCCGAAAACCCAGCCTTTGCCATCACTTCCCCCAAAAAGGGGATGGAAAAATTGATTTAACGATTGCATAATTTGCTGTTGAACTTGGTTGATATTTTTACCAGGATAGGACTGCACTTTCGCTCGCACGCTCACTTCTACATAAACGGGTGCGGCGACAATAACGCGGGTGCCGACAATCCGCCTGCGGTTGAGATAAGCTGCTACTAACCGTCGCAATCCAGGGCTGGGCATCGGGCGATCGCTGGGCAAATAGGGAAGGATAATAACGGTAATCACTCCAGTGGCTCGAATGCAGGGAAAGCTAGGATCGAGATTTGCTCGTGCTGCTACTCTTGCCAGTCGTACACCAGGAGTTTCTAGGGCTAAGGTTTCATAATCGGCTAGAGTTACGGCTCTTTGGGGCTTGGTGAGAAGTTTGAGGGCGCGGGCTGTCGTTTGCGTCAGTGTTTCGGCAGCCGTTCCCCCCGTAGCAGGAAGAGGATTGGTAATGGTTTCGATGCGATCGCGTAGTTCGTTGAGATCGGTAGGGGCGATTTCTCGCACGGTGTCTTTGGCTAAGTTGCCTCCTTCTGCTAAGGTTGCGTCATAGCTGGCAAAAATCCGCGCATCTTTAGGCGGAACTCGTCCTTTCTCGCCATCACCAAAGGCGATCGTTCCTGTAGGGGCATTGAGTAAAAAGTGGCGATCGCTTCGTCTAGAAGCATCAAAATCTGGACGCAGCCACCATTCGGATCTCTGCTCTGGTTCCTCGGTAAAGAGATGTAAACTGTCAGGCAAAATCGGAGCATGGGGAAGGGTGTATTGCTGTAGGGGTTCTCCCGTGCCTATCCCGATTTCACGTTCAATCGCTACTGCCTGCTCGACCTTGACACCATTGAGAATGAGGCGATCTAACATGGGAGTTGCGTCATAGGCTCCTGTCAAAAATCGACAGCGCAGGTAGTAATAAGGTTGACAAATTGCTCCGGTCGTGCTTGCCATCATCGGTGCTGGTAACTTTAACACAACGCGATCGCTTAACGTAAAGCTTCGAGTCCAATCTTCAATCTCTTCACCTGCGGCATCTAAAGGTTGCCAAAATCCTGTCTCGTTGAAGAATTCCCAGACTATCTGCACGGAATGATGGTGCAAGGGATATTCAGGTATGGGTTCGCCTTCAGTTTGTGGGGGGCATTCGAGCAAAGTGTTTGCCGGACGGCACTCAGCCTCTTGTTCTTGAAGTTCCTGTAACAAGCGATTTCGTTCTTTCTCGTCCGCACTCGCATCACTAAAGGCAAAAAACAGACTCACGGGTAGATTTGGAGGCAGGGCGCGATCGAAACCCAAATACAAGATATTGCCTGGTTTGGGGCGATCGTCAAATAGCGGCAGAGATTCGCCTCGCTCAAGTCGAGCAGATAAATCGCGAAATCCTTGAGAAGTTTGGATCGCAAGCGCCCGTAACTGACTTTTGACAAGCATTAAGGGAGCTAAGGTGCGGAAGCGAACGGTCTGCCCCAAAGCATTTCTACCCTGAAATTGGCTGCCGATGGGGATTTCTTGAGCATCGGATTTAGGAGTCAAACTCAGAATTGGGTTCTTCAGGAGATATTATGCTAAACTATTAGGTAAATGCCAGTGTAAT
>CAYTUO010000292.1:0-6086 GCA_964441015.1 uncultured Pleurocapsa sp. | reverse complement strand
AAACTATGCCATTAACTCTTTGCACAATTCTATCAACTTCAGCTAAAGAAGCCGTTTTTTTCTCGAC
This sequence comes from uncultured Pleurocapsa sp., assembly GCA_964441015.1. Classification (GTDB taxonomy): domain Bacteria; phylum Cyanobacteriota; class Cyanobacteriia; order Cyanobacteriales; family Microcystaceae; genus Hydrococcus. Next base: position 6,019 of record CAYTUO010000292.1, on the reverse strand, counting down.
AACATAACGATAGTCGCCGTGGTCAGATAAAATAATTGGAATCGATGAATTTTGCAGGACGTGAGTAACAAACTGATCGGAGTGATATAAATGACTGTTAACAATATCTATTCTGTAAAAAGCTGTTATTGCTTGAAAGTGGAATCGCTTAAATAACTTTTTAACTCTAGATTTACTCCCGATTTTATACAAAATTTTATCGATATTTTCGGCTAATTTTTCTAGAAAGGGTGGGTAAGCTAGAATTTTCAAATCGGCTAATAATCCTTCAGTTTTTTCGTCCGAATTTTGATTTTTTAATAATTGATAATCTAATTCAGGATTGCAAAAATATTCATAATTATAGAGATAAACTGAATGCTTTTTTTGAGAAAGTCCTTTAGCTAGTCTAACGGCAAAAGTTTGCGCCCCTCCAATATTTAATGATGAAATTGAAATCAAAATCTTCATCTTTTGCTAATTTTTCATAACTTTATGATAAATCTCTAACGTTTGGGCAGCAATTTTATCCCAACCGAGATTTTCTTGGGCAAATAACCGTGCTGCTTGACTTCTTTTTTCCCTTTCTTGTAGATCGTCTGCCAGTTTTAAAATTGCCTGAGTCATTCCCTCAACATCTCCAACTGGAAAAAGATCGGCAAAGCTATCTCGCGTGTAGTCAGGTAAACCGCCTACCTGATTAGAAATTACCGGAAGACCGCAGGCGATCGCTTCTATCAGCGCATTATTAGCCGTACAATCAATCAGGGGTAAGACTAGCATACTCGCTTGTTGATAAATGTCACGTAGCTGCAAATCGGAAATGCCAGAATGCCAAAAAACTTGTTCGTGACGAGCAATCCGCAAAAATGAAGGATCTTGACGACCATCGTTAGGGACGATCAGATCAAACGCGATCGCGACTAGGTGTTGATTGCGATCGAGTAACGGGATAAACTCTATTTGTTCGGAGAAGCAGGAGAGAATTTTCTCCGGGTCGTCTTCAAATAAAGCATATTTAAATTTCTTGTTGGAGATACTGGCAACCGACTGATTGAGGTCGATTGTCTCTTGCTTGACTAGCCAGCGACGGAAATCTCCATCGGTGACAATGCCTTCTAAGACCCCAGATTCCGTCACCGAGAAGATAATCCGACTTTTATTGTCACTAATTTTTTTAAGGGCATTGAAAATACTATCTTCAGCAAAAACGATGTATTTAGAGAGATTGCGATCGATCAGCATTGTTTTGCAATTATCTTTAGTATTTTTCTAGTAACCCAGGCTTCCCATCGATTATACTGCTTTTTACCAACTAGCTGAGGTTGACAAGATAACCTAAAACTTTAGCGTTCGGACTTGCGTAGAAATCCGAGAACCGTCTTTTTTTTTCAATTGTTGTTTCGATAATCTACCACCCTTTTAATAAAAATTCCGCAATTTCAAAATCGAGAATTGAATCAATCTCCCAACTAGCGGCTTCGCTCATGGCGAATAACGCTATTTTGCCACCCAAACGATTGCCAAATTCTTTAAGAACCCAAGGTTTGAAGATGTAGATAGAGCCATTTTCTACATACTGAGGCTCCATATCCTGGCGGCGGGGACGAAAACGATAATCGTAGTTAATCGATTCGGCTGCTCCTTTTACTTCTTTCCATAAAAATCGATGGGAGGGAGAGACAGACAAAAGAGAATCTGCATTTTCTGCTTGCAGTTTTGCGATCGCGCTGTCAATATCCGTGCCTGTTCTGATTGGAGAAGTACATTGTAAAAATACGATTAATTCTGGAACGATACCTGTTTTTTCTATTTCTGAGAGTGCGTGAATTAGAGCAGATTCTGAAGAAGCAGTATCGCCAGCTAGTTCAGGAGGACGATTGACGATCTCGGCTTGGTAACTTTTTGCGATCGCAGCAATTTCAGGATCGTCAGTCGAGACATAGACGCGATCGACGCGACTCGCTTCTTTGGCATCTAGGATAGAGTGAGCAATTAAGGGATGAGTAGCTAGGCGGCGTATGTTTTTGCGGGGAACGCCTTTAGAACCGCCACGCGCTGGAATAATTGCTACTGTAACCATCTATTTTGAATGCTCCACCAAATCGCTAAAATAATCTTCTGCTAACAGGACATTATCATCGAGAAATTTCTGTCGCGTAGAAGAAGGTAGAAAAATATCTTGACTCTGATTTTGTACGATTTGCCTTTTCATATTGTTGATGGCAAAATCTATCGTATGTTGGTTGGGAACGCCATAGGTAAAGAAAATCGATAAGCGATCACCCGAAAATTTGTCATACATTTTTTTAAAATAAAGGTTGCTTCGGTTACGATCTATTTTCCGAATTTTCTCAAGTCCTTTTTGTACGAAATCGAGCGGTTTTTTGAGTTGAGGAATAGGAACAAAATCTCGTTGACCTGTATGAGTCAATCTAACATCAAAAACAATAATATCTCCAACTCGCGTTTTTAAATAAACTTCTTCCCCTTCATCAATAGAGGGAAAATGATGGGAACCTTTTCTAACGGTTAGACCCCCAAGGTTGTCAAAGTGATCTTGTAAATACAAGGCAATTTTATAAACGCGGCAATCTGGATTGTCATACATGGGTTGACCGAAATATCCCCCTTCCATCACTTGCAAACCATCATCTTTGTGCCATCCACTCATAGTTCTGCTATGAACGTCACAGTGACTAGTAAACATGATTGTCTCTTGTCCTAACAACTGACGCATAACAGAGAGAATCTTGGGATGATGAAACAGCCATTCAATTTCTGGCACTTCAACTGCTGCATTGGGTTGAGTTAATCCATAAGCAGAGGAAACTCCTTTATGGCTGAAGTGATTTTTGACGATTTCTCTTAATTTTTCAATTTCATTTTTAGTAAAAACATTTTTAACAATGACAAAGCCATCTTGCTCGATTTTCTGTGCGAGACTATCATCAATTCTTATCATAACGATTAAATTTCAAAACCTTTTCAATAATTAAAGTTATTTCAGTTTGCACTTTGAGTAGAAACACTAGCAATAGTAAATATTTCATGTTTCATATTGATATTTCTTAATAAACCAGTCGGCTAACTTAGTTACCCGATCTATCTCATCTTGACTCATCTGTTTTTTCCACTTTGTTGCATGCTTAGTGTCAAAATTATCTTTAGCTTCAGGAATCCAGTTCCATCGATTCGGATAGGGATCGGTCTGTGGATTATAATTTAGGTACTCTTCTGAGAAATCAACTCCTAAAAACTGATAAAGTCGTCTACAAGTATCCGCTGGCTGACAAACTAAATCTTCATATCTAATGGTAATAAAATTTTGCTTCTGCAAGTAAGAAGATATGCGTCTATCTTTAGTAAGCATTTCATTGAGAACCCGATCTCCCCATTGCCTTTCCTTAAATCGCTGTGCCGAGTTCCAAATTCCTCTTGGATCTCGCACATTATAAATAAATTTTGCAGTTGGGAAAGCTTTGAATATTAGATCGATATGATCGATATACCAAGGCCATTTGTCACCGACAACAGAGACACCGCAGCGCATAGCAAAATCAGACAAGGCACCTGACATTGTTTGGCGAAACTTGTAAACGCTAGGATAGTCAACTCCAGTCAGGCGACGTAGAACTCGAAGTCCAAGACTTGGTTGACTAGCCCATACCTTTGCCCAATTTTGTGCATCCTCTAAGGAGTTAAGTTTTACTATAACAATTCTTAGTTAAGTGAAGTACATCTATTTTGTTTCCTGTTCCCTGTTCCCTGTTCCCTGTTCCCTTCCCTAAAACTAGAGACTGTGTGATTGGTGAAAATTTAAGACAAAATATGATTTGTCAAGGATTTGTTTAAAAATCTTGATAAAAGGCTCAATCGCTTGCTCTAAATATGTCCAGTGGACAAGATCAGTTACATCAAATAAACAACTCAGGGGATACATGAAAGAATTCCCCCAAAGCCTTAGCCTGGGATTTGCTGATACTCCGCTTGCCATTGACCACTTCAGAGACTACGCCTCTGGAGCCAATCACACCGATTAAATCTTCCTGCCTCAAATCCCTTGCTTCCATCAGGTGTAGGAGAATGGATTGGGGAGTCGAGCCGCCAATGTGATAATGCTCGTCTTCAAATTTCTCAATTAAAGTTACCAGCAAATCCAGCAAAGCATCTTCTTCAGGTGTGCGATCGCGATGCTCTAACTCTTCAGCCAGGGCGATCGCTGCTTCATTTTCTGATTCGGTTTCAATTATCTTGGGTTGATATTGTGCCAGCAATTTAGCATAAGATTCTCGGTTAATAGTACGGGTCATTTTTCCAGTCCTCTTTGTCGTATTCAGCATGAGTCAAAACATATTTTATGTAAATTCTTTGAGTGGAATAGATAATATCAACAATCAACCTATAGTTATTCCCTCTAATATTAAAAACTGTAAAATTTCCTACAGCATCAGCACTTGAATAAACTTGTCTAACATCGGCTAAGCTTTGCCATTCTGCTGACTTGGCTGTTCTATACCAGTTATCTAAAGCGACTGCTGCGTCTGGATGAATTTCACAAAATTCCAGCAGTCTTCTGCGACTAATAATTCGCATAGATAATTGCTAATGGCTTGAAAAACATCTCTATGTACCTACTCGTGTTTTACCATTTTGACAAGCGATCGCGACTATTGCCCTCAGTCCTCTGAAGATGATTTTTAGACGGGGGATGAGAGAACTGTGTACCTCATCCCAATGAGAACTGCTATACTTGAGCAAATAAAATACTTATAATTATTCTCCCGACATCGCTTCCATAATGATTTTCTTGTATCTCTCTATTTGTCGTAATCTTGAAAACTCAGACCAATATCTCTGATAAGCTCGCTCTGCAAAAAGCCTTCGTTTATCTGGATTAGTTGACATCTGCGTAAAGACATCGACAAAACTCTGAGGATGAGCGGGAGAAAAAAGTAGTCCTGTCATTTCATTCTCGATAAGTTCCGGTATTCCATCAACATCAGAAGCAATAACAGGTGTTTTCAAAGCCATTGCTTCTAAAATTACCAAAGGCATAGCTTCTGCAAGAGAAGGTAATAAAAAAAGGTCTGCTGCATAGATAAAATCGATCGCATCCTCCCTCGCTCCTAAATATTTTATTTGTTCGTCAAAGCCATCCTCTTTTATTTTTTGTAACAGCGAGCTTGCCCATTTAGGATCGACAGTTATAGGTCCAATTAAGTACAATTTTAAGTTAGGAACAATTTTAATTAGCTGAGGAAAAAGCTCGACTAATAAATTTTGATTTTTTCGAGGCTGAAGGCTAGCAACACAGACAGCAACAAATTTATTAGCAGGAATTCCTAATCTTTGACGAACTTGAGTGCGATCTTGGGAGATTAAACGACTGACTTTTTCTTCTTTACAGCAATTGGGAATGTAATAAGATTCTTTATCGTTAAACTCTCCTAATGCCAACCATTCATCCCGGCAATTTGAAGAGACAAATATAAAAGCATCATACTGGCTCATGGCTTCTAGTGCCCAGTTAACTGTTTTAGAGGAAGGGGGACAAAAGTGTCTCGGCGACTCATGAATAATTAATACAATTTTCCCATTCAATCTCGGCTTAATTCTTTTCCATAAAAGATGGCTACCCAATCCATTAACAATAATTAGAGCGGGGTTAAGCTGCCGTAAATATTGATTTTGCTGAAAATTTAACAGCTTTTTTTTTGCCCATTCAGCTATACGAACTGGCAAATTTTTACTTATTCGCGATGAAAATGGTACTTCTTTTACTGGTAAGAGCCAATGAGGTGAAGAAAGTGTTTTTCCATCTATTTGTTTCAGAAGCAAACATCGCTCGTTGCTAATTACTGTAACTTGATGGTTAGTAGTTAATAGAGCTATTAAAATATCTTTGGCAGCTTGAGGACCGCCAGTCATTTGCTTAAGGGAGCTAGCTAGATAGACGATCATTTCTATATTTATTATTTAAAGAATTTAGTTAACCTTGTTAATTATTGCTAAAAGTTATTAATTATTTTTGACTCAA
>CAYTUO010000291.1:0-6114 GCA_964441015.1 uncultured Pleurocapsa sp. | reverse complement strand
TTCCTTGATTTTGGGGGTTGTTTTTCTTCTTTTTTATTACCCCCTGAACGCTTACCAACCGATCGCCCTCGTTCTGTCACAATGTTCCAATCTTCTAGAGTTAGCATCGAATTTCTACTATCAATTAATCAATTTAACAAATTTAAACTTATCTAATAACTAGCTCGCTCGCTTCACCCAATCGATGGAATCAACCCATTCAATTAAAATGTCAGTTGGTCAATCGTGCGCTTACCAGCGCATTTATAAATGAAAAATTAATTAAGTGAATTGAACATGGTCACGACTCGCAAGCAAACAACAAAATCGGTTGCTAAATCTACAACTATTCTCTCAAATGGAAACGGTAAAACTGCGCCCAATAAAATGACAGAAACAGCAGTCACGCCCGAAGTTTTAGCTCAACGCATCCAAACGGCAATTTCTCGCAAGTATAAAATTCTTATTGCCAAGCGAGAAGAGCGAATCGCCACCAAAGTAGGCTACGCAATTCGAGAAAAGTTAGGCTTGGACATCCAAAATCTAGTATCGAAAAACAATGGCAAATTCGACTGGAAAGACTGGAATAATAGCATATTCCCCAAAATTCTCGGAGAACCTACCGATCTGAAATATCCAGTGGAAACGATTGCTCAAGCGATCGCGCTGCTATACGATTCAGTTTCACTGCAAACGCCTATTGACGACCTCGTTGCCTTCAACATTGAATCTCTCAAACGACGTAACAGCAATGGAAATAGCACGTCATCCGAAGACGATTTAGATCTTGACGATCTCGATGAGGACATTGAAGACCTGCTTGAAGAAACAGTCGAGGCGGAGGATTCTTCTGAAAGCGATGAGGACGACGACTTTGACGAAGATTTTGAAATAGACGACGAAGACTAATCTGCTTCAGTTCAACTCATTAACTATGCCGAGGTGTTGTCAGCATCTCGGCAGGTTTCTTTTTGCACATTTATTGACTTAGATCGATGATTCTCACGCTACGCAAACCGCTCAATCTGAACCTACCGACCCCTCAAATTAGCGACAACCTGGAAATCGCTAACGGATTGATTTGGATTCCCGAACTGCTTGCGCCAATCCAACAGCAACGACTGCTCAAATATATCTATGCGACCCCTGGACAAACTCCACTCAATCTTCCCTCCCATCACCGACAGCAATGCTATGGCTGGGTTGAGAAACCGACCTACGACCTTTCTAGATTGACCCGAAAACGAGATGATCTCGGCGCTATGCCGGATTGGTTAAACGCGGTACGGCGACGACTGCGACCTTGGATGCGGCGCTGCGACCAAATCGTTGTTTGCACGACGATGGCTGTTTGTCCTTTGACTTGTCCGAGCGATCGCACCCTTCACACCTTAGCGCCAGGATTCCATCTCGACCATAGCAAGAATTTTGGCAATGCGATCGCGACTATTGCTCTTAGTCCTCTGAAGATGCTGTTTAGACGGGGAATGAGAGAACCGATTGCTGTCGAGCTAGATGCTGGCGATGCCTTAATTATGCAGGATGAGATTCGCTATCAATGGCTGCATCAATTCGTGTTTGATGAAAAGATTTCGCAGACTTTTTTGACAGTTCGCAGTGTCAATCATTTATGAAAAAAACCTAGAACGGTAAAACTAACTAGTACAGCGCGGCGTAAGTAAGATCCCCGTATTATGAGAGACTAAGGTAATCTAAATCAAGCATTCTGATAGAATCAGAGGATGTTTGATAATGTCTGTAAGTTCCTCGCCGAGAGCTTTAGTAGTGATTTTGCCCAGTGGTTGTTGGGAGAACGGATTGGACTGACCCAGTTGAGTCCTTCTGAGTTATCTGTGGAACCCATTCGCGCTGATGCCTTAATTCTCCTGGAGTCGGAGCAGATTGTCTTGCATCTGGAATTTCAGACACAGCCCGATGCCGAGATTCCCTTTCGCATGGCAGATTATCGGCTGAGGTTGTATCGCCGCTACCCCCACAAGCGAATGCGCCAGGTGGTGATTTACTTGAAGCCAACGGGTTCGCCATTGGTGCAGCAGAATGTCTTTGCCATCCCTGGCACTCGCCACGAATTTGAGGTAATTCGACTGTGGGAACAGCCGCAGGAAGACTTGTTACAGTTTCCTGGTTTGTTCCCTTTAGCTGTCTTGAGTCGGACGGAGGATAAAGCCAAAACCTTGGCTGAAGTTGCCCAAAGAATTGAAAATCTCCCCAATCGGCGAGAGCGAAGCAATGTGGCGGCGGCTACTTCAATTCTTGCTGGATTAGTATTAGAGAAGGAGTTAATTCGACAGGTCTTAAGGGAGGAAATTATGCGGGAGTCAGTGATTTATCAAGAAATCGTAGCGGAAGCGACAGCTAAAGGCAAAGCTGAAGGCATCCAGGAAGGCGAAGCTTCCCTGGTTGTGCGTCAGTTGAGACACCGAATTGGAGAAGTGGACTCGGCGTTAGAGGCTCGCGTTCGTTCCTTGTCGGTGGCGCAGTTGGAAGCGTTGGGAGAAGCTCTGTTAGATTTTTCCAGTAGGAATGACTTAGTGGTTTGGTTGGAAAGTCATTGAGAGCATCGCCTTTTGTCTGATAAAAAGGGGCTAACGAGTCCTCCCGGAGCCGCAACCGACGCGAAAACCGTAGTAGTAGCCGATGAGGGCGCGCCCGTAGTTGAATTGCCTATTGACTGAGGAAAATCCAATTATCGCGCTGATAAGAAAAGAATGGAACTGGACCAATAAAATAAGGCGAACAGCCACAAACCGTACAAAATCCAAAATACAAAGCGGTATCAAACGAATCGCTGCTCTCATAAATCTCTGTCAGCACAACCTTAAACGTTTTCCCAAAAAGATGCCGACCTGTCGGTTCGCGACCCCCATTAACATCACTCAAACATCCCGACCCCCCACTAACCTCCTGATATTTTCCACTAATCCACTGCTTTCCTTCAAAATCGCCTCGAATTGCGCTTCCATTTCCCTCTAGATCGTCCAATTCGATATGAGCGCAGTTGTTTTCACAAGGCACGGAAAAGCCTTCTCGATCGCTACCCGAAACCGTCTTGTAGCGATGAGATTCGGCTGTTCCCCAAATCGCATCAATTCGAGCTACGCCAGTTCCTTCTAGCATGACGGGGTTAGGCATTAACCCCAGGGGAACTTGACCCAACCCAGGAATATCTTTAATCAAACTGCTTTTCCAATTATTAAAATTACCTAAAATGGCTTGTTCGATATGTGGAATTGACGTAACCGAAAATTGAGATAGATCGATCGCATTGAGTTTCAATTCACCTAAGTCTGGATTCTGAGCTAAAGCTTTCCCTAAAGTAAGATTAGAAATCGAGAAATTATTGCTGTTTAACAACTTTTGTATTGGAGCAATATTGCCAATCTCAACCTGCTTTAATCCGGGTACTGCTTGTACTAATTGACTGAGGGTTTGTTCTCCAATTAATGGAAATTCTGATAAAGCAATTTCGGACAAATTAATCCCCGAAAGTTGGGCAATATTACCAACTGTAAAATTCTGAGGGGCTAGGGCATCTGCTACATCTCCTAACTTCAAAAATCGGTCTGGCGTATCGCCAACGTTCCAAATACGAGATAAGTCATATCCTACTAGCTGATTGTACTCAGTTCCAAAACTTCCCGCCGTTAAAATCCCTGGTAAATCGGATAGAGAAATTTGATTCCAATCTGGTAACTGTACATTCCCTACTACCCGATTGTTCCATTCCACTTCTACTGTTTGGGAAGGGAGCGTTGAAGCGCTCACCGTTGCGAGTGGCATCCAAGTTACAATAACGGTTGATGAGATGGCTAATAGACGACGAAACCAACTTTTCCGAGTCTTCACTACTTTTGTTCCTCAATATTGGCAAGATTACTTAACAAACTCTCGCGATTCGGGCGATCGCGTCCAAAGCGTACAGAACCCACCTTTGGCTACTCTGCCTTCCAGGGTCAGGGTTACGCCTAATCGCTCCACATCTTTTTCGCAAACCCGCTTACTGCCGCCACTGAGCAGCGCTTGATTCCACTGCATGAACTGTCGCGCATATTGTCCTTCTTGACTTCTTGCCCATTGAATCAGTTCTGGGTGCGATCGCGCGAATCTTCCTGCTTCGCTGAGTCCCCAGTTCATCGCTTCTGCTTGTTCTAACGTCAATTGGCGAGAACCGGTTGGGTCGAGTTCTGGAGGTTTGGCAAACAAAGGAATTCCCAAACCTAAAACGACTCCAGCACCTAGCGTCCCCAGCAAAATCGTCCCAGCGCGAATTAACGCATACATATCCCAAGACACTTTGTCTAAAGCAGCTTTTCGCACCAAAGATTCAACCGTATTGGCGATGGACTGACTCTGCACGTCAAGAGCAGCTTGACTCTGCGCTTTATACATTTCTTCAGTCGTCCGAATCAGCGTCCGAATTCGATTGGTTTCCGCTTCAAAGGCAGCCTCGGCTGCCGTTAGCTCTTTTTGCCACCGTTGTTGCCAATCCTCGAATAATTGGTCGATTTCAGACGGTTTAGCGTCGATTAACTGCTCTAAATCCCCAAGTGCTAACATGACCGCAAACAAAGGGTCATCTTTCTCTACGCCAGCTTGGTAGGCAATTTGCAGGATTTTGGCTCGGTCTTCTGGACTTTTATTATTGAGAACCTGAGCCATTAAAGACTGGTTAAATTCTCCAAGCATTGATGTAGGAAAGAACGATTTCTGTCGAGGTCGATCTTCTTGAATCTCCTGTCCAGACAATAATTCCTCTAATGCTGCTTCGAGATCCGCGTTTGTGTCTGACGCATCATCTGGTTCAAACTCAAAAAAGCCGTCATCTTCAACCTCAGACTGTTGCGTTGGCAAGTTCGATTCTTGTACTGTCTCCTCAAGCACTTTGAGCCTCCGTTTGAGAGAGTGCAAGTAGTCCAGACTGTTCGATCTCATCTATTGTTTGTCGCAGAAACTTTGTCAGTCGCTGTCGAGACAAAATAGGCAATCCTTTATCCTCCAGAGCTAAACTAAAAGGAACGCGATTTTCTTCGAGGTAGTCTCGTTCAGTCGCCCGCAGCCCAGGAAAACCGATATCGCTAAACTCATACTTGCTTTTTGCCTGCTTGAACTCTTCCCGTTCGTCTACCGTAGTCCAGTCCAGACAAATCCCATAATTGCGGACAAAACAGTGAGGCAGTTTTCCCTCAAAGGTGTTGAGAGAATTGAGAAATAAATTGATACTGTTATAGCTGCCGTTAGAGAGAAACCACTTACAAATTTTGACTTCAGCTTTTTTGACAATTTCGCCATCGAGTAAATTATTATCTAATATCCAATAAGCCACTTGCTGGTGAATATTAGCAGGCAAGTTTACTAAGACGGGTTTAGCAAATGCCATTTCAAAAATTTGGTCAACTTTGGCTGATGATTTAGAATTCATTGCCGTGGCTTCATCAGATGCTTTAAAATGGATATTGGTTATCCCGTCATAAACTTCCGCCACATCGGGATTATTCGGATCGGAATCGACGAGAGTGTAGTCAATTTTGTGACTCTCAAAGTAATGATTGAGGCATTTACAAAATAGGCTTTTGCCTATGCCACCTTTTTCCCCATCGACTAAGTGAATGGTTGGCATCGCATTCTTTTTTTTAATGTAATTTTTCTTATCCTAGACATTCGCTCGATTCAAAAAATCCTCCAAACTGGCTAACATATTTATCTACTTGTCAAAATTTTTTCTCTATCTGTCACTCCAACTGGATCAATTTTTCAACAACTATATCGCCCGACTAGCGGTTGATTCTCATTTCAAATTTTGAAAAATTGAATAATTAGTAACTTTTCCTACTCGTCACACAAGTTACGTCTCACATCACTTCTATCGAAGTGGTCTTACTGCTATTGATTCTTTAGTTTTTATGAATCTACCAAAACTCCCTTATCTTTGTCGAGAAAGCAGTAATCTTTGGTGGCAATTAGCTATCTTTTTATTGTTCTTGGCAGCTCTTTGAATTCAGTGATTTTATTAAGAAATTCGCTCTCTAAAAAGCGGATTTCTTTTATTTAACAAAATCTCAGAGAAAAACAGGTACAAAAATTGGAACTGGCGAATTATACGAAGTTATTATCCCA
>CAYTUO010000290.1:0-6138 GCA_964441015.1 uncultured Pleurocapsa sp. | reverse complement strand
CTTTTTTGTTCCCGTTCGTCTTGTTCTCGGACGCATCTATGGCAAACTTGACCGTAGCCTCGATGCCCGCAAAGAAAGACCTTTTTGCGTCTTGACATAGAATTGTGTGTGAGTAGCAATCTGCATTTCTCTAGCTCCAATTGCAGTCAAAAGTGCACCATTGATACAACTGACAACAGTAAGAAATCATGTCTCTTGCCGTCGGTAATGCAATTTTAGGAGTTTTTGGGGATCTAAAGCCTATCTCTCTTTTGAGCGATCGCCACTATTCGCTGAATCGAGAGCTTAGTTGCTCCTTTAAGGAGAATGGCTATATATAGTTTGTGAAAGTATAGTCAAGTATAGATAGACATATCCTTCGCTTTCACTTTGAGCGGATTGAGCCGCCTTGGTGCAACTACGGCACTCCCTATCCCGTTCGCCAAGGCGTTCGGGAATGCTTGTTTGGTTTTTTGATTGCCTCGACTTACGTCTCCTACTTTTCGTCCTAAGCGAGTCGGATTGATTACCGACTTCGCACCCGAAAGGCTTTTCACCTTGACCGTAAGTTTCATTGGCTCTCTTCCAATTTTACTAGGGTTGACTAGACTTAAGTCGATTCTGAGCGAAGTTTTATCATACCAGGATACAAGTTGCGATCGCCTCTCACCAACTCAAAAATGAAAGATTGTAGGCTAAGAGAGGAAAGCACAAAGCCTTCCCCTACATTCCGTATAGGATTCAGAACATTTCTGAGCAATTTTAAAATAGATATAACAATAGAATTAAGCCGTCTGGATTAAAAAGTTGATTTTACATCAATTGATGAAGACTAAGGAGATTAAAATGCCAGTTCAAACCGATAAAAAATACTATACTCCCGAAGAATATTTGGAATTAGAAGAGAAAGCCGAATACAAAAATGAATATCGCGATGGAGAAATTGTACCAATGAGCGGTGGAACAACGAATCATAATAAAATTGCTGGAAACTTTTATAAAAATTTTCCTTTGACTATCGACAAACAAAACTATGAAACTTATATAGGAGATGTCCGTCTGTGGATTCCTCGCTATCGAGTCTATACTTATCCCGATGTCATGGTCATCAAAGGGAATCCCGTCTACGAGGGAACGGGTACGACTACGATAACTAATCCTTTGTTGATTGTTGAAGTTTTATCGAATTCTACAAAAAACTACGATCAAGGCGATAAGTTTGATTATTATCGTTCTCTTGGAGAATTTCGAGAATATATTTTAATTGACCAATATAATTATCATGTTAAGCAATTTGCTAAAAATTTAGAAGGAAAATGGGTATTAACTGAATATGAAGAAGAGGATTCTGTATTATTATTAGAATCGGTTAACTTTTCAATAAGCTTTCGCGATATCTATCAACGAGTTAATTTTGAATTAAGCGAAGAGTAAATTGACTGCGTTGATTTTACGTCAATAGATGAAGAGTAAGGAGATTAAAATGCCAGTTCAAACCGATAAAAAATATTATACTCCCGAAGAATATTTGGAATTAGAAGAGAAAGCCGAATACAAAAATGAATATCGCGATGGAGAAATTGTACCAATGAGCGGTGGAACAACGAATCATAATAAAATTGCTGGAAACTTTTATAAAAATTTTCCTTTGACTATCGACAAACAAAACTATGAAACTTATATAGGAGATGTCCGTCTGTGGATTCCTCGCTATCGAGTCTATACTTATCCCGATGTCATGGTCATCAAAGGGAATCCCGTCTACGAGGGAACGGGTACGACTACGATAACTAATCCTTTGTTGATTGTTGAAGTTTTATCGAATTCTACAAAAAACTACGATCAAGGCGATAAGTTTGATTATTATCGTTCTCTTGGAGAATTTCGAGAATATATTTTAATTGACCAATATAATTATCATGTTAAGCAATTTGCTAAAAATTTAGAAGGAAAATGGGTATTAACTGAATATGAAGAAGAGGATTCTGTATTACTATTAGAATCAGTTAACTTTTCAATAAGCTTTCGCGATATCTATCAACGAGTTAATTTTGAACTAAGCGAAGAGTAAATTGACTGCGATTGGATAGTAGGCGATCGCATCGTCATTTCGATGTTGGATTTTGGATGAAAGAATTTTCCCCACAGATAAATCTGGAAGCTTGAAACTAAGGAAAGAATTTGAGTTGAGTTCTCGCGTTTACTATAATGCAATTACCGTAAGCTGAATTGTGCGATCGCCTTCAAGACTTGAAAAGTACCATGACAAAACCATCAGTTAAGCAGCAAGATAGCATATCTGAATCACAAGAGCTTTACTATGCAAAAAAATGGAACAAAGCGACCTATCTGGGAGATAGTTGCAGAGATTGGTACTCAAATACCTGATGAACAGTGGACAAAGGTGCCAAACGATGCTTCTATCAACTACAAGCACTATCTCTACGGCACTCCTAGAAAAGACGAATGAGTAACGTCTTTGCTGATGCGGGATATTGGATTGCTCTTTTTAATCCTCGTGATTCTTTGCACTCTAAAGTGAACTTTTATGTTGTACTCCCATTTCGATACAGAAGATAATAATCGTAAACCTTTCGAGTTACCAGGGGCAAAACCGCACTACAATCCCGATCGCCCTGGACAGGTCAACCATATTTTCCTAGATTTAGCAATAGATATTCCTAACAAAAGCTTTCAAGGAACTTGTACGATTACTCTAACCCCCGTGAGAGAGGGAATTAATCAGTTAACGCTAGATGCAGTAGATTTAGAGATTGATTCGGTATTAATTGATAACGTCAGTCAACCCTTCGACTACGACAGAAAACAGTTAATTGTTCGCCTCCTCAACCCCACAGAAGACAAACCGATTCAAATTGCGATCGCCTATCACGTCAAAAATCCTCAACGCGGACTCTATTTCATCTCCGGTGACGAACATTACCCCAACAAACCCACCCAAGTTTGGACGCAAGGAGAAGATGAAGATTCTCGCTTCTGGTTCCCCTGTTTCGATTATCCTGGTCAATTAGCTACCTCAGAAATTCGAGTTCGTATTCCTAAAAAATTCCTTGCCATTTCTAACGGAGAACTAATTTCTACTGAAGAAGTTGGGGAAGATAAGATTTACCACTGGTCGCAAAAACAAATCCATCCTACTTACTTAATGACGCTGGCGGTAGGCGATTTTGCCGAAATGAAAGACCAATGGAACGATATTCCCGTTACCTACTACGTGGAAAAAGGGCGAGAAGCAGACGGTCTTCGCAGCATGGGGAAAACGCCCCGCGCGATCGCGTTTTTTAGTGAAAAATTTGGCTATCCTTATCCCTATCCCAAATATGCCCAAGTCTGCGTCGATGATTTCATTTTTGGGGGAATGGAGAATACTTCTACTACATTATTAACCGATCGCTGTCTTTTAGACGAACGCGCCGCGATCGACAACCGCAATGCAGAAAGTTTAGTCGTCCACGAACTCGCCCATCAATGGTTCGGAGATTTAATCGTTATCAAGCATTGGTCACACGCTTGGATCAAAGAAGGGATGGCAACTTACTCGGAAGTGTTGTGGACAGAATACGAATACGGAAAAGACGACGCAGCTTATTATTTATTAGGAGAAGCAAGGAACTACATCGATGAAGATTCCTCTCGCTATCGCCGTCCAATTGTGACTCACGTCTATCGAGAAGCGATCGAACTTTATGACCGCCATTTGTATGAAAAAGGCGCTTGCGTCTATCACATGATCCGCACAATTTTAGGCGATAAATTATTTGAGAAAGCTATTCATACTTTTGTGCAAGAGAACGCCCATAAAACCGTAGAAACAGTCGATTTGTTGCGGGCGATCGAAAAAGCGACTGGATATAATTTAATGTTCCTCTTCGATCAATATGTCTTCCGGGGCGGACATCCTGAATATAAGGTCGCTTATTCTTGGGATGGCGATAGTAACTTAGCCAAATTAACCGTTACTCAAACGCAAGCAAAAGAAAATAAAAATGGCAGCAAAAGCGAGTTATTCGATCTAAAAATTCCGATTGGATTCGGTTATAGCAATGAGCGAGTTAAAACTTTTACACTGCGTATCCACGAAAAAGAACAAAGCTTTTATTTTCCCCTAGAGAAGAAACCGGATTTTATCAGTTTTGATGGGGGCAATAACTTCCTAAAAACGGTTACTTTAGAGTATCCAATCCCAGAATTAAAAGCCCAATTAAAGTGCGATCGCGATCCGATTTCGCGGATTCATGCAGCAACAGCTTTGGCGAAAAAAGGAAGTTTAGAAGTGATTGAATCCCTCTCTGATGCATTAACTCAAGATCCTTTTTGGGGGGTTCGTTTTGAAGCAGCCAAACAGTTAGCTAAAGTCAAACTAGACCAAGCAGGAACGGCTCTAATAAAAGGGTTGCAAGATGGAAATGCCAAGGTTCGTCGCGCTGTAGTAGAAGCATTAGGAGAAATTAAAACAATTGAATGCTATGAAGCTTTGAAAAATGTACTAGAAAAAGGCGATGCAAGCTATTATGTAGAAGCCTCAGCCGCCCGCAGTTTAGGAGGAATGGTATCGGGAACTTTAAAAGAAAAAGAAGGAGAAGTTATTGACTTACTGAAAAAAGTTTTAGAAGAAAGATCGGGTTGGAATCAGGTAGTAACTTCCGGTGCGATCGGCGGATTAAGTAACCTTAAAACTTCTCCTGTTGCTGTCGATATTATTCTCAACTACACGAAGTTAGGAATTCCTCAACCTTTACGATTGGCTTCTATTCGTGCTTTAGGAGAAATTTCTGTTGGTCAAACTCCTGATAAAGTTGAGGCAATTCTAGAACAATTAGAAACTATTTCCCAAGAAACTTTCTTCCTAACTCAAGTCGCTGTTTCTTCTGCTTTAGGGCAAATGGAAACGCCAAAAGCCATTGGAATTCTTCAATCTTTGGTAGAGCAAACCCCCGATGGAAGAGTGCGTCGCATTACAGAAGAAGCTATTGAAAAAGTACAGAAAAATTTAGGCTCGGATAAAGCAATTAAAGAATTGCGGGAGGAGTTAGAAAAAATCAAACAGGAAAATCAAGAACTTAAAAGTCGTATGGCTGAATTAGAGGCTAAAACAAAGTAAAAAAATGAAATTTACTAATCTCAAAAAACCTGGCTTGGGTTGGGGGTTATTAGCGGTTTTGTATGCCGGAATTTTTCTAAGCATTTTGATCCTGGCATATACTAACAAACTACCCCCTCTACTAACAAAACTTGATAAACCCGGACACATCGTTCTCTACTGCGTTGCAACCTATCTCGGTCATCGAGTTCTCAAGCGTCGTCGCCTCAATATTTTTGCTCGTGCTATTCCTTTGTTTCCGCTATTGTTTGGCATTTTTACGGTCACAGAAGAGGCATTGCAATCTCTTTCTCCCTATCGTACCTTAGATGCAATAGATTTAATTGCTAGCTTCATTGGAATATTTTTGGGATATTGGTTGGCAGAAAGAGAGAAGATTTAATTTCGCACAGAGGCACAGAGTAAATATCGGTTTTACCAAGTCACTTTTTCTTTCAATTGTTCAATTTTACTCGAACTAATTCCTGAAACTCTGTCTAAGTCTTTTAAGGAAGCAAAAGGTTTCTGTTGGCGTGCTTCAATGATACGTTGTGCTAATTTAGTACCAATCCCTGGTAAAGATTCTAGTTCTTTTTGGCTAGCAGTATTGAGATTAACTAATCGAGGGTTATTGGCTGGAGATAAAGTAGTTGTTTGTGAAGAACATTTTTGAGTTTCTGCTTGGATTTTTTGCTGAACTGCTACGGGAACTCCTAAAACTGCATGGCTATATAATTGCTCAAATTCTCTGACAAAATGAGCCGCTATTTTTTGATTTTGAACGATCAATAAAGTTTCGTCATTTTGATAGTTAGCTGCTGCCGACCAATTATGAGATCCTGTAATTACGGTGTCTCTATTTACAATGCCAAACTTGTGATGTAGCTTGTCGCCTTGAGGAAGTTGAGGAATGCCTACGGTATCGATAGGAATTTGCCAAGGACGATTCTCTTGTTCGTATTGACATTTTTCGCTCAAAGAAACGCCTAGCATATCCAATCCTTCACTATAATTACGAAAAGCAAATTCTGGCTCGATTAAGGCTCTTACTTTTACAT
>CAYTUO010000289.1:0-6165 GCA_964441015.1 uncultured Pleurocapsa sp. | reverse complement strand
ACCGTTTTGTAAACCGAATTCGATATCGAAGCGATCGCGATCCCAGTCTAGGGAACGAATGGCTGTGGTGTCTGCCGCAATCTCGGCGGTTTGCATTGTCAGCCGCTTCTCTGTCTTTACGGGCGTTGCAACCATCAACCCTCTCCTTTACGATTTTTTTATCTTTTTTCTATTTCCTTATATTGTGCCATATTCACTTTGTAACAATTTATTAAAATTTTGATATAAACTTCTTATAGAAAAGCTAAGAATCTCTTAAGTAAAGGGAGCAGGGGAGTCAGTTATCAGTTATCAGTTATCAGTTATCAGTCACCAATCACCTTCTCACCAGTCACCTTCTCACCAGTCACCTTCTCACCAATCACCGATCACCAATCACCACTCACTAATGACTAACTGGCTAGGTTTAACCATCGGTAACTCTCGCTTACATTGGGCTTGGTTTCAGGGGAAAATATTACAGGAAACTTGGGATAGCCAACATCTTTCAAATTATCTTGTAAAGGAGCAATTATTAAAAGAGATTTTGCCACCTTCTCTGAAAAATGAGCCTGATAATTTCCCTATTTATATTGCCTCCGTCGTTCCCTCACAAACAGTCCTTTGGCAAGCTTATCCCCAGGCAAAATTAATTACTTTAAATCAAATCCCGTTAAAAGAAATTTATCCTACGATGGGGATCGATCGCGCTTTAGCTTTGTGGGGTGCAGGGACAACTTTAGGATTTCCCTGTTTAGTTATCGATGCAGGAACGGCATTAACTTTTACGGGAGCAAATAGCGATCGCGTTTTAGTCGGGGGTGCTATCTTACCAGGATTGAGATTACAATTACAATCTCTTGCTACAAAAGCGGCTGCTTTACCTGAAGTAAATTTACCGCAAATATTGCCCAATCGCTTTGCTTTGAATACACCAGAAGCCATTCAAAGTGGTGTAATTTATACGATCTTGGCAGGAATCAAAGATTTTATTGAGAATTGGTTACATTATTCTCCCGATAGTAAAGTTATTTTAACCGGTGGAGATGCCCAATTATTGCACAATTATCTACAGGTTCAGTTTCCCTGCTTAGCAGAAAGGATAATTGTCGATCTGAATTTAATTTTTTGGGGAATGCGATCGCTTGTTTTTGGCGAACAAAATTTACAATCCTAATCGCTGTTTATCTCTACTTTTAACAGAAGAAAGAAGCCAAATAGAACCTGAAATTAAAGATGGCGCAAGAACAAAAATGGCAGCAGTGATAATTGGATGTGCTTGTGCCCAAGGCGACAGAAATATAAAGACTATCATAAAAGCACAATAGATTAATCCCAGAATTGGCACTCCAATGACGAGCAACATGAATTTAGTATCTTTGTTCATCAGTAGTTCCTCAATTAAGTTCTTAGCGAATGCTAATAGTAATTTTATTATTATAACTAATAATTATGAAACGAATTGTCTCGCAATGCTACAAAGAATTAGCGCAATTTAAGCGCGATCGCCTGACAGTCGCTTTAGCGTTTCTTCTTCCATTCATGACTTTGATTATCTTTGGTTTTGCTATTCGTCTAGAAGCCAAAAATATCCCTTTATTTGTACAAGATTTCGATAACACTCCCCTGAGTCGCGCTTATATCGAGCGTTTATTTGCTACTAATCAGTTTATTCCTGTTTCTGAAAGTAGCATTACTCAACTATCTTCTCACGATCCTCAAGAAGTCATCGATTGGGGACTTGCTAAGGTTGCTGTCGTTATTCCACCCGATTTTAGCCGCAAAATTAAATCGGATTTACCTATCGAAGTTCAAGCAATTGTGGACGGTAGCGATGTTAATAATGCCAGAGTCATTAAAAATAGTATCCAGGCAACTACTTTATATTTTTTACGCAGTTCTAAGTTAGAACCTAACACCAATAAACTGATTGCTCGGACTCGCCTTTGGTTCAATCCAGGGAGAAAAGAATCTCTCTACATTGTCCCCGGACTTTTTGGCTTAATTTTATGGATTTATCCTTCATTATTAGCTGCGATCGCGATGGTGCGCGAAAAGACTCAAGGAACGATTGTACAGGTTTACGCCTCCGATCTGAGTGCAACAGAACTGCTTTTAGGCAAAGGATTAGCTTATCTTCTGATCGGCATTTTGGAGGCAATTTTTATTATGGGATCTGGCGTATTAATTTGGCCTTTGGGTTTTGCAGGCGATCCCATTCTTTTTTTGATTAGCACTCTAATTTATTTAAGTGATAGTGTCATATTTGGATTGCTAATTGGCAGTCGCTCCGCTAATCAAACCTCAGCAATTCAAGCAGTAGCAATGATAGGCTTTTTAAGTGCTTTACTGTTATCTGGTTTTATTTATCCTTTGAGTAATATTCCTTTCCCACTTTCTCTAATTTCTAATCTTGTTCCCGCTAGATACTATCTTGAAATTAGCAGAGATTCTTTTGTCAGGGGAACTGGATGGACAGGGGTTTGGTTCTTTTTTATAGTTTTAATTGTTTTAGGATTGTTACTTTTTAATGCCGCAAGATTAACCTTAAAACGAATGCAATTATCTGATTAAATAGTCGTTAGTCATGTAGTGCGTTCGCGTAGCGTGCGCTCGACAGAGCGCATACGTCTCGCTCGTTTTTCCTTAAAAAAGGCAAAAGTCAAGTTAAGTTATAAATATTTAATATAAATGCGATCGCACCGTTTTGTGTCTACTCCTGTGGTTCGCTGATAGCCATTTTTTTCGTAGAGTAAGATCGCTTCTTTAAGAACACTAGCAGTTTCTAACCAAATCTCTTGAAATCCTTTAGCTGTAATCGTTTCTTCCAACTGGGTGAGCAAAAACTTTCCTAGTCCCTTGCCTCTAACGTTTGGTAGTAAATACATTTTACGGATTTCTACAGCACGATCGCCCCGAATAGTCGGATAATAAGCACCTGTTCCCACAATCTGTCCCTGGTGTTCTACAACCCAAAATTCGCCGCCAACGCTGAGATAGAATGTCTCTACTTCTAAAACATCTTTGTCTGCGCCTGATGCTTCCCAAGACAAACCATATTCTTGCAAAACTTGCTCGATAACGCTTGCGGCGGAAGTGCGATCGCCCTCTTGCCAGTCTCGAATCAGATAATCTTGATAAATAACTTGCATAATCTTCTACTCAGCAGATTTTAACCGACCGTCTTCCATCTGAATAATGCGATCGGCGATATCTAAAATACGATTGTCGTGAGTCACGAGCAGGATCGTACATCCCTGCTCTTTTGCCAAAAATTGCATGAGATTGACCACATCTCGACCTGTTTTGCTGTCTAGGGCGGCAGTGGGTTCATCTGCTAAAACTAGCTTAGGATGACTGACCAAGGCACGCGCGATCGCAATTCGTTGTTTTTGTCCGCCTGAGAGGTTTTCTGGATAGTAGTTCATTCGTTCTCCTAAACCCACAGCTTTGAGCATCGCTTCTGATTTAGCTTGAGCTTCTTCTGGACTAATCTGTTCATGGAGTTCGATCGACATTTGTACGTTCTGTCGTGCTGTCATAAAGGGCAACAAATTATGCGCTTGAAAGATATAACCGATTTTACGGCGAACCACAACTAATCTATCTTCGCTAGCACCCGATAACTCTTGACCAAAATGTTTTAAACTGCCTTCTTGAACCGAACGCAACGCACCAATCAGCGACAATAACGTGGTTTTTCCCGAACCCGAAGGGCCCGTCATAATCACAATTTCTCCTGGATAAATATCTAAGCTGATCTCAAATAAAACCTGCTTGACCAAAGTGCTTTTGCCATAATAATGATTCAGATGGCGAATTTCTATAGCTGGTTGCATAATTCATGCTAAAAAATATCTGCTGGATCTGCCGCTTTGAGTTTTTGGACGGCCGTTGCGCCAGAAATAAAGCACATCATAACGGTTGCCACTAATACCAGTAAAGCTCTTGGCAGCGTCATCATAATGGGAAGAAGTGTAGCTTGTTTAGTGACTTCGTATTGAATGACAGAAATCAGAAAACCAGGAATATAACCTAAAATAGCAATCAATAAAGCTTGTTGTAAAACCAGAGATAACAGATAGCGATGTCGATATCCAATCGCTTTGAGAGTAGCGTATTCGGATAAATGTTCGGAAACATTGGTATAAAGAATTTGGTAAACAACGACAACGCCTACCATAATTCCAAGGACTACGCCGAGATTAAAAACAAAGCCAATTGCCGTACTGCTTTGCCAATAGTTTTTCTCAAAATTCATTAATTCTTGTTTGGTAAGAACTTTGACATCTTCAGGCAGATAGTTTTTGAGTTTATTTTTAAAGGTTTCAGCGTCTAATTCTGGTTTGAGTTTAATTAAACCGACATTAATGTAACCCATTCGACGCGAGGTACTAAAAATCCGTAAAAAATTGAGATGACTGGTGATAATATTGCCATCCGAACCAAAAGAGGTTCCCATTTTATAAAGTCCGACAACATTAACATGACGGTTAGCACCTCGACTGCCGATTTCTGTGACAATGTTGCCCGTTTTTTCAAATACTGAAACAATCGGGCCAAATTCAGTACGAGAATCGCGATCAAATAAAACCACATCGGGAATTTCTAATTTTTCTTGATTTTCTTCGACACCTGGAAAGTTAAAAATAGGATAGCGAATATCAAATCCTACGACAAAAATATTGCGCCAATAATCTCTGGTTTCGGGATTTTTCCACTGACCTTGATCGAGATAAATCGGCGTGACATACTCGACTTCTTCAAAGGCTAATGCTTGGGATAAACGGACTTCAGGAAACGTTTCCATCGCAATCAAGGCAGTAGAACGAGGACTGATTAAAAAACAATCGCCTTTTAAACCGTTATAAAAACGAACAGCGCTGTCAAATAATGCATCCCGCAGTCCAAATTGCATAAAAACAATGACTACCGAAAAAACAACTCCGGCTAGAGCAATGATTAATCGGATTCTTTGATATCTCAGTTGTAACCACGCAGTAGGGATTTTTCGCAGCACGATCTTTCTTTCTTATGGAGTAATTTTTGCCTGAGAGTTGGAGGTATTTATAATAACGTTGACTTGTAAATTAGTGAAATTGGCTATCTTCTGACTATCGTTGGCATTGAGGCGAATTTTCACTTCGACGACTCTAGCATCGGCATCGGCCACTGGATCGGTTCCTAAGACATCTTTTTGCCCAATTTTTAAGCCAATTTCGTCTACTGTTCCCTGTAAATCTCCTAAGATCCCATTGCTTTTAATCGTAGCTTTTTGTCCCAGACGAACTTTACTGATGTCCGTTTCGTAAACTTCTGCCGTGACGTACATTTGGTCGGTTTGTCCTAGCTCAACAATGCCCTCGCGATCGACCAGTTCTCCCGGCCAAGTGTGAATTTTGAGAATCTGACCTTCTTTGGGCGATCGCACGTAGGCTAAGTCTAACTCGGCTTGGGCGCGTTTGATAGTGGCTTGGGCTTCTTGGACTTCGGCCTGAGCGATTTGCACGTCTACGGGGCGAACCTCGGCAACGGCATTCAGCATGGCTTGGTCTTCTTTGATCTGTCTTTGCAAGGTGGCTACGGTTCGATTGAGGACTGCTTTTGCCTCACTGATGCGATCTTGTAGCGTTGCGACAATCCGCTTGAGATCGGCTTGGGAAGCTTGCAAGCTCTTACGGATAGTTTCCTCTTGCAGGCAGACGCGATCGCGCTCTTGATCCGACACGCCGCCATCTTCAAATAACTTTTGATAGCGATCGCAATTGGTTTGGGCATCGCGCAACTCAGCTTGAATGCGTTCGATGGTTGCTTGTTGGGCGGCTTTTTCTCCGCTTAACTGGGCTTCTAAGGCAGAAATGGTGGATTTTTGGGCGGCCATTTGTCCCTCTAATTCGTTTTGCGTGCGTTGAAATTTCGCGTTTTGAGCTTGAATTTCTCCGACTTTGGCTCCAGCTTTGACCTTAGCCAGGGTTGCCAGCGCGACTTGTTCTTGGGTTTTGGCTTGCTCTAGGGCGGCTGAGAGGCGATCGCGATTGTCTAAAATAGCAATGACTTGTCTGGCTTTCACTCTATCCCCTCGGTTCACCAGCAATTGAGAGACTCTCGCTCCTTCTTGGAAAGCGGGAGCAGATACTTTGATGACTTCTCCTTTGGGTTCGATGTAGCCCAAAGCGGCTACTGCCT
>CAYTUO010000288.1:0-6171 GCA_964441015.1 uncultured Pleurocapsa sp. | reverse complement strand
ACTTGGGTAGCAGTTCGTTATGCTATCATCTACAACCGAATTCCTGCAATTTGTCTAGCCTTTTGTATCGGAGTTACGGCCGCTACTTTAATTTGGCAAACCAACTATACGCTTCAAGGATTATCTGCCCAAGAGAGACAAAGTTTGGAGAAACAAGTCAAGAAAATTCAGGCGATCGGGCCCAGCCATCCTTTATGGAAGTGGCTCAATTCAAGTAACTGGAAAATCATGTAATCCTAGCTCTGTGAGTTAAAATGCAAGCAGAGTAAGCTTTTGACTAGAATGCTCGAACATCTACAAACTCAACTTTACCAACTCGAACAATTTGCCGATCGCCTGGTTTCTCTACAGCTAACTCATCTGAGTGGGTTTAGCCTTGCCTCGATCTTTCTGGCAGGACTGCTGACTAGCTTGACACCTTGTATTCTGTCGATGTTGCCCATTACGATTGGCTACATTGGGGGTTATCAGGCACAAGGAAGATTTCAAGCTACCGTCCAATCTACTTGGTTTTCCTTGGGGCTAGCAACTACGCTGGCAGGACTGGGCATTGTCGCCGCGTCTTTGGGAAGAGTTTATGGGCAAATAGGCGTTGGACTGCCGATCCTGGTTAGCCTAATTGCGATTCTCATGGGGCTGAATTTACTAGAACTTGTGCCCTTGCGCTTTCCTTCCTTGGGCGCTACTGACTGGATTAATGACGAATTTCCGGCAGGTTTGCGTTCTTATTTATTAGGGTTGACCTTTGGTTTGGTTGCTTCTCCTTGCAGCACTCCTGTTCTAGCAACTTTACTAGCATGGGTAGCAGCAAGGCAAGATCTTGTGTTGGGAGCAGGGTTGCTTCTTGCCTATACTGGAGGATATGTGACTCCTTTGATTGTAGCGGGAACTTTTACGGCTTCTATTAAAAAGATATTAGAATTGCGTCGTTGGTCGGGTTGGGTTAACCCAGTTAGTGGCGTTCTTTTAATAGGATTTGGAGTGTTTTCTCTGTTATCTCGACTTCCTGTTGGAAATTTATAAATTCATTATATAAAAAATTCTGGAAAAATCAATTATCTTTAATTAAAATGACCATATTAGATTCATCAAATAATACGAAAATTCCATCCTTAGAACGTCAAGGATTTCGTTCCCTTCTCAAAGTAATTGCCGATTTGCGATTAGCCATTGTTTTATTGTTGGTTATTGCTCTATTTAGTATCAGTGGAACTATTATAGAACAAGGTCAATCTTTGCAATTTTATCAGAATAATTATCCAGAAAATCCTGCCTTATTTGGATTTATTACCTGGAAATTTATTTTAATTATAGGACTGAACCATGTTTATAGTACTTGGTGGTTTTTATCGCTCTTGATTTTATTTGGAACGAGTCTAACAACTTGTACTTTCACTCGCCAATTTCCGGCTCTAAAAGCTGCTCGACGCTGGAAATTCTATCAGCAATCTCGTCAATTTCAAAAGCTAGCTTTAAGCGCGGAATTAGATACAGGTTCCCCAACTTCTCTGACTCCCTTATTAGAAAAACACGGCTATAAAGTGTTTCAAGAAAATAATACTCTATATGCTCGTAAAGGAATTATTGGGAAAATCGGCCCCATCATCGTTCATGCAGGTATTTTAATTATTTTAGCCGGAGGGATTTGGGGAGCAATAACGGGTTTTTTAGCTCAAGAAATGATTCCTAGTGGAGAGACATTTCAGGTAAAAAATATCTTTGAAGCAGGGCCTTTAGCAGCACCGCAAGTTCCTAGAGATTGGGCAGTTCGAGTCAATCGTTTTTGGATTGATTACACGCCAAATGGTGAAATCGATCAGTTTTATTCCGATCTTTCTGTTGTTAACAATCAAGGAGAAGAATTAGATCGTCAGACGATTTATGTAAACAAACCCCTGCGCTATCGCGGCGTGACTTTCTATCAAACGGATTGGGGGATTGCCGAAGTACGAGTACAGATTAATAATAGTCCTATTTTTCAACTGCCAATGGCTCAGTTAGATACAAATGGAAAAGGTCGTCTTTGGGGAACTTGGATTCCTACAAAAACCGATTTAAGTGAAGGGGTTTCTTTGGTAGCGCGGGATTTGCAGGGCACCATGATAGTTTATGATACCAAGGGAAATTTAGTCAGTGCGGTGCGTCCTGGAATGGCGATCCCAATCAATGGAGTGACGTTAAAAGTACTAGAATTAGTTGGAAGTACGGGGTTACAAATTAAGGCAGATCCAGGCGTACCTATTGTTTATACGGGGTTTGCTCTGTTGATGTTGGGAGTGGTGATGAGTTATGTTTCTCATTCACAAATTTGGGCGTTGCAGGTAGGCGATCGCTTCTATATTGGAGGAAAAACCAATCGCGCTCAGGTTACTTTTGAGCGAGAATTAATAACAATTTTAGAGGAACTTAAAGCAGAAAAATCCGATAAAGTTGTAGGGGTAGTTTGAGAAAGCCAAACTAGAATCAGTGGTCAGTAATCGGATTTTGGATTTTGGATTAGTTGCTCCTTTGCTCCCAATCACCAGTCACCAGTCACCAGTCACCAGTCACCAGTTATTTCTGCCAAGCTGCACTAGTGAGCGCTTATGATGCCCGAAATTAAGATAAATTATTGCTGTTTTTGGTGATGAACTTCAATGACTGTATGGACGTTTCCTCTAGGATTAAAGTCTCCTTTAATTTTGATTTCTAGGGGATCGCAGGCAGCTACGAAATCATCCAAAATTTGATTGACTACTTCTTCATGGGAA
This sequence comes from uncultured Pleurocapsa sp., assembly GCA_964441015.1. Classification (GTDB taxonomy): domain Bacteria; phylum Cyanobacteriota; class Cyanobacteriia; order Cyanobacteriales; family Microcystaceae; genus Hydrococcus. Next base: position 3,421 of record CAYTUO010000288.1, on the reverse strand, counting down.
ATATAGCGATCGCGATAGCTATTTATATACAATTTCAAGGCTTTTAATTCTACTACCTTTTCATGGGGGCAATAAGTGATATAAATGGTGGCAAAATCGGGATAGCCAGAAAATGGACACTTACAGGTAAATTCTGGCAAGCTAATCTGAATATCATAACGCCGACCGATACGAGGATTGGGGAAAGTAATTAACTCTCCGATCGCGATCGCTCTTTCCCCGTATTTCATTTCTGATTTTTCTATTTCAGGTGTTTGCTCTATTTCACTAAAAGACTGACTCATCAAATTTATTGACTTACCGTGTATCAACTCCATCGATCATTATGACAAAAACGAGTAGGATCTGCTCAGTCCATCTTACTGAACTGAACTCTTTCCCTACTTTATTTTTACCTTTAGAAATCAATTGGATGAAAGTAAAAAGCCAATCCTAAAACGGTATAAGTTGCCAATAACAACGTTCCTTCCAGCCAATTTGACTTACCATCAGAACTAATCGAGTTAGCGGTCAAAACGGCGACTGCAACAGCAACTAACTCAAAGGGATTAAAATCCAAATCCATCGGTTGACCGATCGCCGAACCAGCAATCACTAGAACAGGAGCAACAAATAAGGCAATTTGCATACTCGATCCGACGGCTACTGACATGGAAAGATCCATTTTATCTTTCATGGCGACGGTAATAGCAGTTGCGTGTTCAGCAGCATTGCCAATAATCGGTAATAAAATCACCCCTGTAAACAATGCCGTTAGTCCTAGTTCAGAGGTCGCCACCTCCAGAGACTCTACCAATAATTCTGATTCTACCGCCACGCCAATCGTAACTATCAGCAGGACAGCAACCCAAAACCAAAGATTAATTTCCGATTTGACTTCTTCGAGGGTTTCGGCACTGTCATCAGTTAACTCTGGTTCTAATTCTGCTACTCCCACATCGTAGAGATAGGAATGGGTTTTCATGGAAAATAGCAAAGTGAGCATATAGACCAAAATTAATACGACTGCGACGGCTACCGATAGCTGCTGTAGGGTTTTTTCGCCAATGCCACTAGACGTATATTGCACGGCAGTCGGTAAAAGAATAGCAATCACTGCTAAATTCATGGAAGAAGCATTCAAGCGAGCGGCGATCGGTTGAAAACTCTGCTCTTTGTAACGCAGTCCCCCTAAGAGCATGGCAAATCCCATGACTAAAAGCAAGTTACCGATAATCGAACCTGTAATGGTGGCCTTGACGACATCGATGAATCCTTCTTTGAGGGCAATAAAAGCGAGAATTAATTCTGTTGCATTGCCGAAGGTAGCATTTAAGAGTCCTCCGAGATTGGGCCCTAAAACCACTGCAATTTCTTCCGTTGCCGTACCCATAAAAGCAGCTAGGGGAACGATCGCAATAGAGGCAGTAATAAAAACAATTGTTTCTCCCCACTCTAGAAAATGAGCGGCAATAGAGATAGGAATAAACACTAACAAGGCAAAAAAGAGAGTATTTTTGCTAAGCATCTAGCTATTTTTTCTCAAGGATTCAACGATCGCTAGTTTAGCCTGTCTCTTTGTCTCCATCCATATCTGTCTAGGATTTGTGCGTTAAGATTGATCGCAATACAAATGGTTACAAAACTTTAGAAAATTTCAAAATCAGGGAGAATCATGGCGGCTGACGATCGCAAAAAACGGATTATGGAGCATCTATCTCGCAGTTTAGGCGGCATGAAATTTGCAACCCCTAAAAAAAACATAGAACCCTCTACTCCATCAGTTCCACCTCCACCTCCTCCAACCACGCCAGAACCTGCACCGATTGTTCCTAAAGTCATCGATCGCAAAAGGCGGATTATGGAGCATGTAAATCGCAGTAGTGCCGATTTTGGTGATTTTTCTTTGGAGGAGAAGGAACGCAAAAAGCAAATTCTAGATCATATTCGCAAGACGCAAAGTTAGTTAATCAGTTATCAGTTATCAGTTATCAGTTATCAGTGTCAGGAGTTCAGAAGTGTAGGTTAGGCTTTGCCTAACAACGGAGTTCAGTAGTAAATATTCTCCTTGTCTGTCGATGAAAGGATTTTAGATTTTGGATTGATTCATTCACTGATTACTGATTACTGATTACTGATGAGTCACCTTCTCACCTTCTCACCTTCTCACCTTCTCACCAATCCCCAATCACCAATCACCAATCACCAATCACCAATCACCGATCACCAATCACCAGTTTGAGAAAACGACTGGTTTAGGCACGCCAAATCTGCTGAAGAATTGTTTCGGGTTGAATATCGGCAATTTTATCAGTTGGAGAGGGAATGCCAACGCAGCTTTCTCGATTGGGTGGCAAAAGTTTAGCAACCTCTGTTGCACCCAACAGTGCAATTGTATAAGTTCCCACCGCTACTGATAAGTGCATCGGCGTACTCTCAAGACATAACATCAAATTGGCTCCAGCAATGATCCCAGCTAACTTACCAATATCTGAGGGATTGGTGACTTTGAGATTGGGATAATCTTCTATCATTTTCGCTACCCATTGGCTATTTTTGGAGTCTTTTAGCAATAAAATGGGTAAATTAGGCTCTTTTTGCTGAATATCTTTAACAATCTTCAGCCATTTCGAGATGGGATAAATTCCATTGCTTCCTTCAGCATTATCGTAAATTAGAATATAACCGCTCTCTTTGATATCCAGTCGTTTTTGTTCGGTTTCCGCCCAATCAATATCTTCTTTCGGCAGAGTGACTTTAAGATCTCGACAGGGGGATTTAATGCCTAAACCTTGTAGTAAATCGTGATAAACATAAGCAGCATATTGCTCAGTTTTAAGAAGAACAGACTGAGATAAAAACCAAGGGATCGTAGTTTTGTAGCCTAAACGCATGGGAATGCCATTTAGCCAGAGTAAAAGTCCGATTGTCCAACGCTGTACTAAGCTCAAAGCTATATCGTACTCGCGATCGCGAATTATCCCCAATAAATTGAGATAATCTGCTAAACCGTTCCGATCTCTATAGTCGAAGAGCAAAACTTCATGGACGTAGGGACAAACCCGATAGGCAGATTTAGCGCGAGGCTCCACCATTACGTCAATTGCGGCATTGGGGTATTGTTTTTTGAGGTCTTCCAGGGTTGGAAAAAACAGAATTTGCTCGTCAATTCCCCCAGGAACAAGAGCTAGTATTCGCATCTTTTGCTTCTTGGTGTATGTGTCTTTCGGGTTGATCGCGACATAACAGCATTCATTGTAAAGGAAGATATACCTAAAGCGTTTGTTTGTTCATAACAAATTCTATTTAGTGATTAGTGATCGGTGACTGGTGACTGGTGAGAAGGTGATTGGGAAATTCTTCTCCTTGTCCCCCTTGTCCCCTCTTCCCCTCCTTTCAAGGGTATGTTTTTAACATTTTGGAGTAGGGCTAAGTAAAATTA
>CAYTUO010000287.1:0-6209 GCA_964441015.1 uncultured Pleurocapsa sp. | reverse complement strand
TAAAACCAAGAGAAGCCCACGCCGTCGCGTAGCGCGGCGTTGGGAGTACATCACAGAGAGAATAATGCTATCTTTGACAAAACAGTTACCAATTCCCAATTCCCGATGACGAATGACTAATAACAAAGTTCAAGTTATCGGTGGAGGATTAGCAGGCACAGAAGCCGCTTGGCAAATTGCTCAGGCTGGAGTTCCAGTTGTGCTGTACGAAATGCGTCCGGTACGGATGAGTCCTGCCCATCATACAGAAGAATTGGCAGAGTTGGTTTGTAGCAATTCCTTTGGAGCAAGTCAGAGCGATCGCGCGGCGGGTTTACTCCACGAAGAATTACGCCGTCTTGGCTCTATTATCATCCGTGTCGCAGACAAACACGCTGTTCCTGCTGGTGGTGCGTTAGCGGTCGATCGCGCTGTCTTTAGCCACGAATTAACTGAAACCCTAGCGAATCATCCTTTAATCGAACTTCGCCGTCAAGAAATCGCAGAAATTCCCAGAGAAGGCCTAGCCGTCCTCACTACAGGCCCTCTCACCAGTCCGGCGCTAGCAGAAGACTTACAGCGCTTGAGCGGAATGGAATATCTCAGCTTTTTTGACGCAGCCAGTCCGATTGTTGTGGGAGAATCGATTAATCGAGATATCGCCTTTCTTGCGTCCCGTTACGACAAAGGAGAAGCCGCTTATCTCAACTGTCCCATGAATCGGGAGGAATATTTGCACTTTTGGCAAGAACTGTGCAACGCTGAACAAGCCCAATTAAAGGATTTTGAGCAAGAAAATGCTAAATTTTTTGAAGGCTGTCTTCCTATTGAAGAGTTGGCAAGACGCGGAGAAGATACCATGCGCTACGGGCCGCTCAAACCCGTGGGACTGTTCGACTCTCGTTTAGGGGATTTCCGCGATCGCCAAAACCAATCAAAGCGTCCTTATGCGGTAGTACAACTACGCCAAGAAGATAAAGCCGGTCAGTTGTGGAATCTGGTTGGCTTTCAGACTAATTTGCGCTGGGGAGAACAGAAACGGATCTTCCGGTTAATTCCTGGATTGGAAAACGCGGAGTTCGTGCGGATGGGAGTGATGCACCGCAATACTTTTATTAATTCTCCGCAGTTACTTTCTCCTACCTTGCAGTTTAAAGCCAGAAAAACTTTATTAGCCGCAGGTCAACTGATAGGAACAGAAGGCTACACGGCCGCCGCCGCCGGGGGTTGGTTGGCAGGAACCAATGCTGCAAGGCTAGTGTTAGGATTAGAAACCGTCACTATGCCAATGACGACGATGATGGGAGCGTTATTTGAGTTCATCAGTTCGGCTTCCCCGAAACATTTTCAACCCATGCCGCCGAATTTTGGCATTTTACCGGAGTTATCCGCGCGAATTCGCAGCAAACCGGAAAGATATGGCGCGTATCGCGATCGCGCTTTAGCCGATTTAGATGACTGGCAAACTCAGCTTAGATCGACAGTTCTTGTCTAATGTACTACTCGCATCTTATTCTTGTCCCCTGTTCCCTGTTCCCTGTTCCCTGTTCCCTGAATAAAAGCAAGAAATCTACGGCATCCATTCAATAACGAATCCCACCCGACTGTCTTTATCGTTCGATGAATTTTGTTTTTGAATGTCCGCAGATAATCGTAGATGCTTTGTCAGTGCATAACCAACAGAAAGAGTGGTTATTCCTACTTCGTCGCTGCCACCAGGAGAAACAAAACTTTGCGTCAAAGAAAGATCGGCAGCACCAGTACGCGATAAAGCAAGCATTAACCTGAGTCCAACATTCACGCCGTTAGTAGAATAATCGTTGCTTTTGAGATGACGGTAGCCGAGTACTGGGGCAATATTAACGTAGTTTCCTAAAGGCAATACATAATAATGGATGTCTGCTCCATAAGATTTGTGATCGCCATTAAAAGACGCTTGATAATCTCCACTAAGAGTCAGTCCCGTTTGGCTAATAAAAATATCTTCTACCCCGACATTAAATCCACCTGCATCGCCAGAGGAAGGAAATTGCGAATAACCCAACCGGATGCGAGTCCGAAAACTGGTATCGTTGTGAATATCTTCTAAAACATCGGGAACTTTTTCTAACCAACGCTGCAAGACGGGACTGTCTTCAATAATTTCTGGACTCAAATCTATAGTAGGTTCGCTTCTAGCTGAAGATGCGATCGCTAAGGTGAAATTAAGGACTATGATTCCTAAAAGTGGGTAATGAATTATTGAGCGATCGCCCATTGGAGTAATTTAAATGCCAGACAATAACTATACACTACAACTGCTGGTATTTTCTAAAACAGGAGTAGAATGGGCGATCAAAACCGATGGATGAAGCGACGGCAACTGTCTGGATAGATTCACTGGTAGTCTAGTGGCAAAGCTCCCAAACCCAACCGGAGAAGAACTTATCGCTGCGCTTCAAAAGATTGGCTTCTACTCATCACTACCGAACTTTAGCTTTAGAGCCTCGATAGATACGTTCTGCTTGTTCGGACGATAAGTGAGAATAACCTGGGGGATTGCCATTACCGACGGGTTCAGCCACCTTTGCTTTGGGTTTGAGCGGAGGAACTGAGGTCTGAGGAACTTTAAAAGGGGTATAGTTCGGGATAGGACAACTCGGATGCAAAACGTATTCCGGTTCAGGCGATGGCAGACGGCTATGGGGGAAAACAAAGTCGTGCAGAATGCCATCATAGGCTAAAATTTCTGCCGTCTCAATCCGATAAATCCATCCATGAAGGGTTAGTCTTCTTTGGTGAAGTCTGGAGCGAATAATAGGATAGGTTTGCAGGTTATCCAACTGATTGAGAATGTTTTCAGCGATGGTAACTTCCAATAATTCCTCGCCCTCCAAATGACTGTAGCTGTCTTTGACTAGGCGGCGTGTGGCTTCTGCGTGTTTGAGCCAGTTGTATACGAGGGGCATTTTTTCTTCTAGGCTATTTATTTTCAATAGCCCTTTCATGGCACCACAGTGAGAGTGGCCGCAGACAACTACTTGCTCTATTCCCAAGGCCTCGATCGCGTATTCGATAGCAGCGCCTTCCCCACCATTGGCAGCCCCATAGGGCGGAATAATGTTGCCTGCATTGCGAATCACGAATAACTCGCCGACTTGTGCTTGAACGATTAAGTTGGGATCGATGCGCGAGTCTGAGCAGGTAATGAATAAAATCCTTGGATGTTGACCGTGGGCAAGTTGCTCGAAGAGTTCTTTGTGAGAGCTAAAGTAGCCAGTTTGAAACTGTTGCAGCCCATCAAGTAGTTTTTTCATGGGGAGAATTCGGGCGAGAGCGGAATGGTTTAAGACTTATTTAATTATTATCCAGAAGGGAGCTTTTGCCTCGCCTTCTTTTTTTGATAATTTCTATGAGTTCTGGTTATCGTCTAGAAGCTGGTTGAGTTTGATTTTTGCTAGCTCGAAATCGGGTTGAATTTCTAAAGCTTTGTTGTAGCTAGCGATCGCCTGTTCGAGCCTTCCTGTTCCTTCTAAGGCACAGCCCCGATTGTACCAGGTTTCAACGGAGTTCGGTTGGAGTTCGATGACTTGATCCCAACAAATAATTGCCTCTTCCCAGCGTTGCAAATTGTACAAGGCATAGGCGCGAGCATTCCAAGCTTGGGGATCGTTGGGAGTGAGTTCTACCGCTTTGTTATAGCTGGCGATCGCTTCTTCTAACCTTCCTAAGTGAGCCAAAGCGCTGCCTCGATTGTGCCAAGCTTGAGCGAGATTGGGGTTTAGAGCCAGGGCATTTTCCCAACTGGCGATCGCGCCGGCCAAATCCCCTAGATTTGCCTGTTGCAGCCCTCGGTTAAACCAGCCTTCTACCGTATCCAGTGTTGCTTGACTGTCAATATCTTGCTGAGCCGTCTGGAATTGCTCGATCATCGTTTGGATAATCACTTGAGGATCGCTGGTTTCAATGCCCAACTGTTGAGCCATCTGAGCCACGAGTGTCTTATCTTCCTGCAATCGGGTCAATAATTCATCGACTGTCAAGGTTTCTAGCCCTTCTTCAGCCAAAGCGGTTTCTGAGTCTGTTGTCGGTGAAGTCGGCACTTCTACATCCGGCCCATCGTATTCCCAAACAACGGTGCCCAGATTACGGTTATACAGTTGTCTGCCAATCGAATAGGAAGCTTCTCCAATTTGCTCGATCGCGGCAAAGGATTGAGCCAATTCGCCTAAGCGCATCATTCGCGCTGCTAGCTGCTGATTTGGGGCAGGAGATGCCAGAACTTTTGAGCCAAATCGTTCTAGCCACTCAACCCAATACCTCTGCTTGCCTCGTTCTTCAAGTTGTTGAAAAAATTTCAGGATTCGCCCTTCATGCCATCCGTGAGCGATCCCTTCAAGCAACTGGCTGAATAAAAACTCATAATCGGTATCAGAAAGCGGTGACGGGGTATCCGCCTCATTTCTTTTTCCTTGCCGATAGCGCCCAGAGCTTTGAGTTGATCTTAAGCCAAATAATTGCCCAAAGACACTCGTCAGCCATTGCCAGATTCGCTTGAATAGTCTCTGCATTCTCTAATTGTACGTTTACTCTACTCGAACCGATGCGATCGCCATCGCAAATTAATGCCGATGACCTCATTCTACGGCATATTACTAACCACCTTGAATGGAGCCATTAGATTGAAAAGGCTCATGCTCTCATGTATACTTCCCTTAATTCGATCTTAAGATCTTCTTAGTTAATTTCTAAGAAAGCGCGAACCAATGAGCCAAACGAACCGTCATAGTCGTCAAAATTAGCAAATGCCTTAAAACCGAGAAGCTTTAGGACGAGTGGGAAGGAGATAAATATTAGTGGAAAAAATTAGGATAGCAATTGTAGGAGTCGGCAACTGTGCGAGTTCTTTGGTGCAAGGAATTGGTTTTTATCAAGGGAAAAATCTCCAAGAAGCGATCGGATTGATGCACTGGGATATTGGCGGTTATAAACCCGATGACGTTGAAGTTGTGGCTGCCTTTGATATCGATCGCCGAAAGGTTGGGAAAGATATTGTAGAGGCCATTTTTGCCCCGCCTAACTGTACGGCAATCTTTTGCGAGAATTTGCCGAGAAATGGTGCCAAAGTCAGTATGGGCAAGGTACTGGATGGGTTTTCGGAACACATGAGAAATTACGACGATCAATATACTTTTGTGTTGAGCGATCGCCCCGAACCCACCAAAGAAGAAGTCGTTAAGATCTTAAAAGAATCGAGAACAGAAATTCTCATCAATTATCTTCCTGTCGGTTCTGAAGAAGCCACGGGTTTCTATGCGGAATGCGCCATTGATGCTGGAGTTGCTTTTATTAATTGCATCCCAGTTTTTATTGCCAGTAATCCCCTCTGGGCAGAGAAATTTAAACAGAAAAATATTCCGATTATTGGGGATGATATTAAAGCCCAACTCGGCGCAACAATTACCCATCGAATGCTAGCAGATCTCTTTAAAAAAAGAGGGGTAAAAATTGAGCGAACTTATCAGATCAATACGGGTGGCAATACCGATTTTCTCAATATGCTCAATCGCAGTCGGCTATCGTCTAAAAAAGAATCGAAAACGGAAGCCGTACAATCAATTTTGCCCGAAAGAATGGATTCAGAAAATATTCACATCGGGCCGAGCGATTACGTCCCCTGGCAGAAAGATAATAAAGTCGCATTTATTCGGATGGAAGGCAAACTCTTTGGCGATGTGCCGATGAATGTAGAATTGCGTCTTTCTGTAGAAGATTCGCCGAATTCTGCGGGCGTATCAATAGATGCGATTCGCTGTTGTAAGCTGGCACTTAATGAGAAAAGAGGAGGAGTGCTTTATTCGCCTTCTGCTTACTTTATGAAACATCCTCCCCAGCAGTTTAGCGATGATGAAGCTTATAGAATGACAGAAGATTTTATTGTAGGAAAACGATTGATTTAATTTTTATTCCCACGCAGGATAAACCCAGACAGATAAATCCAAACCCAGAAGATTATATTGGATTTAGAGGAGATCAGAAAATCTGTAGCTAATGGGAGTTTAGCAGATGTCTGATGAAGACTTAAAACAGCTAATTGTTTCTAACGCCAAAGCTATCCAAGCTTTAGAGGATGTAGAAGACAGACAGGCAACTAGGCTTGAGATTCTCGATCGCTTAAGCGCCAAAGACAAAGAAGTTTAGCCTCAACCGCGAGAATCCCCGCCCCGTCGCCTAGCGCGGGGTCGGGATGA
>CAYTUO010000286.1:0-6227 GCA_964441015.1 uncultured Pleurocapsa sp. | reverse complement strand
CCAACAGCTTTAATAAACTTTAGAAAAGAAATCAGTGATTAAATCTAGCTCTCTTCGGGCGGAATCGAGAAGTTCACCGAACTTATTCTGGGCTTCGGTTGCTGGGATCTTTTCCATTGCTTGTTCTGTTGGTCAGGAGAATATGTTAGCTATTATAGCTAATATCGTCAATATAGCTATATGGCTTGAAATAAGTGTATAGTAGCTTAAATCTTCTTTTTTTTAGGATTGTTAAATTTGTTCGTATTCTGCTATTTTCCTATTGAATAGTCCCAAACCATTCAACAATTCCGTCTGCTAAAGTTTGTGCTAATTTTTCTTGTTCTTGCGGGTTAGTAATCCACTCAAATTCTTCAGGATTGATCATAAATCCGAGTTCTAATAAAACCGACGGTGCTGTATGAGGACGAGTTAAAGCAAGGTTGTTCCAAAATACGCCATAAGAGGGACGATTGAGGTTTTTGACTAAATAATGATGGAGAAAAATTGCTAGTTCGTGTGCTTGGGGATGATACCAAAATATTCCTACACCTTCTGTATTGATTGCATCGCCGCCATCAGGCAGGGCATTATAGTGAATCGACAGAGAAATTGTTGGTTTAATTTGATTAATGCGAGCGACTCTTTCTGGTAAAGCAAGATCTTGGTCTTCTTCTCTTGTTAGATAAACTGTTGCACCGCGTTTTAATAGTTCCTTTTGCAAGAGTTTTGAAACGACTAAATTGACTTCTTTTTCTGTATAGCCATTTGGGCCTCTAGCACCTGTTTCTGTTCCGCCATGTCCGGGATCGAGCAAGATTTTGATTCCTTGTAAAGCAGTAGAATTGTCTTTTGGTAGTTTTGGAGGATGTCGCAGAGAAAGAATTAGACTGGTTCCTTCATATCTGAAGTCATATCCCCATTGCTGTTCGGATTTTAAATTAAAAACATACTGGACTTGTCCTGGTGCAATTTGTTGCCAGTCTAAGCGCTTAATGATGGGATCGTCATTGAGTTTAATGGTATCGGTTTGTGCAGTTGTATTGTAAAGGGTTAAGGTCAAGGTTTTTTCTCCTTGTTGTACGCTAATCGGTACGGGAAATTGTAGGGGAAAAACGATTTCTGTCGCCCCTTCAACTAATCGATAATTAATGCCTCGAATGATGGATTTTGGAGGAATATTATGGGGGAGCGATCGCGTTTCTTCTCGCTTAATCCAACCGCCATAATCTAAACGCAACCAATCTCCTTCTACACCAGTCACAGATGCCATTGTTCCTTTGGGTAAAGGGGTTAAACGAGAATGATCGGTACTAGGGCCTGTTCTTGCTACGCCTGCTTCGGCAGTAACTTCTATGACTTCTAATTTACTTGGAGAAATAATCTCTATTTTTCCGGTTCCGGGTTGAGTCATAGTTGTTCCATCAAGGGTTAATTGAAATAAAGGATTGCCTAAATTTCCCACTCTCGAAAATGTAGAACATCCTTGATAATTTCCCAAGGTAGATTTAGTCGGTTGATTAGTGGCAGTTAAAACAGCAGAATTAGGGGGTAATTGAATAGTTAGAGACTGGGAAAATAAAGGAATGATTTGATTGTCTAAACGCACTGAAACGGCCGCATTGGTCGGTGCGATCGCGCCAAAACAAATGAGTTCGTTGGGCAGTCTGGCAAGATCTGATGCAGGAGTCAAAGAATCGGGAGTAAAAGCAACTCCAACAGGCATTTCGCTTTGACTAGCAATTCGGGTGACTTTTACTTGAATTTCTTGGTTTTTATAGCGCAAGGAAAAAAGATTTTCTCCCATCTTTAAGGGAAAAGTTGGTGCAAAATGTCCTGCTTTGCTGCGCTCAATTGATTGACCGTTGATTAAAACTTCTCCCTCTGACGAAGCAGTTCCAATTAAAAAAATTCTGTCTGAAGTTGTTTGATGATTGTTGGGAGGATAAGCTAGGAATAAAGGTTGTTCTGCTATGGCGACGGAGATTCCCACAATACTTTCTCCTAACATTATACTGGCAAGTGCGGTCAATCCCAAAATTCTTTTCATCTTTGATAACAAATAATCTAAATATAATTAATCTTCCAACAACTTTGTTGGCAACCCATCAATACTTGTTTGATTTTTCTCTTGCCAATATTGTTGGATACCTGTTTCTCCTTTTTTCTTCGCCCAGTGGATTAGTTTTTTTCGCTCCTCTTTGAGTTCATAAATGGGAACCCCATAGCCACATGAAGTTTGTAAAGATTCAATTTCCAGGACAATAATCTGTCTTTTTCCTGGCAAAATTTGAAACAGAGAATAAAAAGTTTTCCATTCTCGATCTCTAGGTCGGCATACTTTCCCTTTGCCATAGAGACGAAGAATTAAGGGTTCCTCAGAAAAACTACAAAACATAATCGTCATTCGTCCGTTTTCTTGTAAATGAGCGGCGGTTTCATTGCCACTTCCTGTTAAATCGAGATAGGCAACAGTTTTATCATCAATACAGCGAAAAGTATCCATGCCTTTCGGCGATAAATTAATTCGTCCTTTGCTTGGGGCAGTAGCCGTAAAGAAAATTTTTTGTGCTTGAATAAAATCTTGTAGTTCTTGAGTAAGTCGAGAATAAAATTTAGCCATAATAAAATAGGAAAACCTGATAATTAATTAGCGATCGCCAAACACGGCTATCGAGAAACCTATAATAGAAATAGACCACGATTCTAACTAATTAAACATGACTTTTGAGAGTCTGCCACACAAAAATCCCCACGATTATCAACCTGTAATTATTCGCTTAGAAGAAGTGTTTAAAATTTATGGCAGTGGGGAAACAGCAGTTTACGCCCTCAATAACGTTAATGTGATTATTGAAAAAGGGGAATACTGCGCCATTATGGGAGCATCGGGTTCGGGAAAGTCTACCATGATGAATATTATCGGCTGTCTCGATCGCCCCACATCAGGACGCTACTACCTAGATAACTTGGATGTTTCAACGCTACCGGATGCCGAATTAGCCACCATTCGCAACCGAAAAATCGGCTTTGTCTTCCAACAATTCCACCTGCTACCCCAGATGACTGCTTTGGAAAATGTCATGTTGCCGATGATCTATTCAGGAACGCCGTTAACCCAAAGACGCGATCGCGCAACAGAAGCGTTAAAAAAAGTCGGGTTAGAAAATCGACTCAACAATAAACCCAATCAACTTTCTGGCGGACAACAACAACGGGTGGCGATCGCCCGCGCTATCGTCAATAATCCCGTCCTCTTACTAGCAGACGAACCCACAGGTGCCCTGGACACTCAAACCACTCGCGAAGTCTTAGACATTTTTGCAGAACTTCATGCTAGCGGCATTACCATTGTTATAGTCACTCACGAACAAGAAGTCGCGCGCCATTGTCAGCGCATTATCTGGTTCCGCGATGGGCAAGTCGTGTATTCCCATCTCACGCCAGAAGAGATGCGACAAGTCGTTATCGCTTAAAACGCTCAAGGAACTATACTATCTGCCCAATATAGCTGGCACGATTCGATAGAATATTGTCTACAAGGAGTTATCGAGTTAAACTCGCGAACGGAAACGACCCAAAAGCGAATCAAAAGTACAGGAGAGCGAAGGACGCATGGGAAGAGTAGTCGGCATTGACCTGGGGACAACTAACTCCGTGGTAGCCGTCATGGAAGGCGGAAAGCCTCTGGTAATACCGAATTCAGAAGGGATGCGAACGACCCCTTCGGTGGTTGGCTTTACCAAAGACGGGGAATTAGTCGTGGGACAAATGGCGCGACGACAAGCGGTATTGAATCCTCAAAATACCTTTTTTGCGATCAAACGCTTTATGGGTCGTAAATACGCGGAACTGCAACCGGAATCCAAGCAAGTTCCCTACACCATCCGTCGAGATGAAATCGGGAATATCAAAATTCGCTGTCCTCGCCTGAAAAAAGATTTTGCGCCAGAAGAAATCTCAGCAACAATTCTTCGCAAACTGGCAGAAGAGGCGAGTCGCTACTTAGGAGAAGAAGTAACAGGCGCAGTCATCACCGTTCCCGCCTATTTTAACGATTCCCAACGACAAGCAACTAGAGACGCAGGGCGCATTGCCGGATTAGAAGTCTTGCGGATCATCAACGAACCAACGGCAGCATCCTTAGCGTATGGGTTAGACCAGCAACAAAGTCAGAAAATCCTAGTCTTTGACCTCGGTGGCGGAACGTTTGATGTCTCAGTTCTAGAGGTGGGAGATGGCGTATTTGAAGTCAAGGCAACCAGTGGCGATACTCAACTAGGCGGAAATGACTTTGATAAGCGAATTGTCGATTGGCTAGCAGACCAATTTATGGAACAAGAAAACGTCGATTTACGACGCGATCGCCAAGCCTTGCAACGCCTGATGGAAGCCGCAGAAAAAGCCAAAATCGAACTCTCTGGCGTTAGCGTCACCGATATTAACTTACCCTTCATTACCGTCACAGAAGACGGCCCCAAACACATCGAAACTCGCTTGACTCGCGCTAAATTTGAAGAACTGTGCGGAGATTTAGTCAGTCGCCTGCGCCGTCCCCTCAAACGCGCCCTGTCTGATGCAGGGTTAAGTCCGGTACAGATTGACGAAGTAGTCTTAGTCGGCGGTGCCAGTCGAATGCCGATGGTACAAGGGCTAGTCCGCAGCTTCATCGACAAAGTTCCCAATCAAACCGTCAATCCCGATGAAGTCGTCGCCGTTGGTGCAGCCATTCAAGCCGGAATTTTGGCAGGCGAAGTCAAAGATATTCTCTTGCTCGATGTTACTCCCTTGTCTCTGGGATTGGAAACCATCGGCGGGGTAATGAAAAAACTCATTCCGCGCAATACGACGATCCCTGTGCGCCGTTCCGATATTTTCTCGACTTCGGAAAGTAATCAAACACAGGTAGAAATTCACATCCTTCAGGGCGAACGAGAAATGGTATCGGGCAATAAGTCACTAGGACGGTTTAAGCTGACTGGCATTCCGCCTGCCCCTAGAGGAGTTCCTCAAGTCCAAGTTTCTTTTGATATCGATGCCAATGGAATCCTGCAAGTGACGGCCCGCGATAAAACCACAGGTCGAGAACAGGGTCTTACCATTCAAGGGGCTTCTACCCTAAGCGAGACAGAAGTCAAGCGCATGATGCAAGAAGCTGCACAGTTTGCCCAGCAAGACAGAGAACGCAGGGAACGGGTGGAAAAGCGCAATCGCGCTAGATCTATGGTCGATCAAGCCCAACGACGACTCAAAGAGGTCACTTTGGATTTTGGAACTCAATTTACCAGTTCTTACCGCCGTCAAATCGAAGCTTTGAGTACAGAAATTCTCGACAGTTTGGAAAAAGATGACGAAATACGGCTTGACAGAGCGCAGGCTGACCTCCAAGATGTTCTCTACGAACTGAATCGAGAAGTGCGGCTGCAATATGAAAGCGAGGAAGAGGATAGCTTCTTCGGTGCCATTCGTCGTACCTTTACAGGGGACAAAGAAGAAGACCAGCCCTATCCTCCTAGACGTTCTTCAAGTTACCGAGACGACTACCGCGACAATCCTCGTGACAATTACCAACAGAAGTATCGCGATGACTATCGTTCTCCGAGTTACGATGACTATGACAAGAGTTATTACGGGCGTGGTAACTCCTCTGCTTCTCGCGCTCGTAATTCTTCCTCCGAGTCCGGTCGTTCTTCTAGTCGCGGTCGCGTCCGCAATATCCCCCACGAAAATAATTGGGATGAAGAAGATGATGATTGGTTCTAAAGTAGGGAATGGTGAGAAGGTGAGAAGGTGAGAAGGTGAGAAGGTGAGAAGGTGATTGAGGATTGGGAAGTGTGGGGAGTGTGGGAAGTGTGGGGAGTGTGGGAAGTGTGGGGGGACAAGGGGGACAAGGAGACAAGGGGACAAGGGAAAGGATTTCCCTTCTGCATAGCAGCATAGCAGCATAGGAGCATAGCTGCCTTCTGATAACTGATAACTGATAACTGATAACTGATAACTTTTATATGCAACAACAATTGCGTAACTATTATGAAGTTTTAGGTGTTTCTAGAGAGGCATCAAGCGAGGAGATTAAAAAGACCTTTCGTAAATTAGCTCGACAGTACCATCCTGATGTTAATCCAGGAGACAAATCAGCAGAAGAAAAATTTAAGGATATTAATGAAGCCTATGACATTCTCTCAGATGAGACGAAACGGGCAGATTACGATAAACTTCTGTTCGGCAAACAAAAAGGCAGACTAAAT
>CAYTUO010000285.1:883-6229 GCA_964441015.1 uncultured Pleurocapsa sp. | reverse complement strand
GATGATAGGTTTCGTTGTCCTCGCCTTTAATTGCAAAGACGGGGATGTCGTAATCAGCCACCAAACAGGCAGCCACATCATCTTGGGTTGAAAGTGGGTTGCTCGCAATCAGCAAAGCATCTGCACCTCCAACCTTGAGCGCGATCGCCAAATGCGCTGTTTCTGTAGTCACGTGACAGCAAGCAACCAAACGAATGCCAGCAAAGGGCTTTTCTTGAGCAAAGCGCTCCTGAATTTGCTGCAATACAGGCATTTCTCTGCCCGCCCATTCAATTCGTTGTTTGCCTTTCGGAGCTAGGGAAATGTCTTTAATTTCGTATTTTTGTTTGATGGGAGTTGCGGTCATAAATCTCCTTTTCTCGCAAAGGTTTATCTTGCTAGTGTGACATACTCCCGATAAATCGGGAGCTTCCTGCTTCATAGGTCAATGCCGCCACAAACCGAAATCTGTGAAAGGTCTTACTCATCCTCCACAGGCAGAACCCCTGTGCCCCAAGGGTCAAAGCTGATACTTACTCAAAGGAAAGATTTTTACTGCCCTACCTTTACATAGATGCCTGTCTAGCTTGGTTATCGCATATTTGGCAGTGCTATATACACTTAGGGTCAAACCCCTAATATGAAAGTGGAGTATTTGGTGATTGAGGTACTGATATGCACTCATTTTAGCACAAAAATACGAATATATCGTGCTTTGCGTTGATTTGTTGGTCACAATTCATCCGCGCGATCAATCGCGGGACTTCTTGTGACATCAGGTTTAACCCACAGATTGACGCGAAGTTGGGTGATACGCTATAGGTAGCGATCGAGGCGCGATCGCGATCTTTAATATCTGCAACCATTCATGTCCATTCTCGAACAATTCCCTCAATCGCATAGCGGAGAATATTGCTGCCGTACCCATCTAAATCTTTACGATTCTTCTAGCTGTCAAGGGTTAGCTACCCAAGCATCTGCGGGAAGACACCTCAAGATCTTATGCGATCGCGCGGTTAATGGGGCGGTGGAGGTACGCTTATGCGAGGATGGTTATGTGGCTTGGTTGCCTCTGGATCAATTAACTGAACTTGAACCTGTCGAAACAGTTTATCAAGTGATCGCGATGAACCGTTCAGACATCGAATTCCATCTCCCAAAGGTAATTGCTTTTACTCAAGCAGCAATGGAAGTCCCTAATTATTATCTCTGGGGGGGGACGGTTGCGCCAAATTATGATTGTTCGGGACTGATGCAAGCGGCGTTTGCAGCTTCGGGAATCTGGTTGCCAAGAGATTCTTATCAACAAGAAGCCTTTACGCAGAGAATCGTTTTAGAAGAACTTCTTCCGGGCGATTTAATCTTTTTTGGCACCCAAAAAGTAAATCATGTCGCGCTTTATCTGGGCGAAGGATATTATATTCACAGTTCTGGCAAAGAAATGGGACGCAATAGTATTGGGATTGATCGCCTTTCCGAAGACGGAGACGAAATAAGTCGCACCTATTATCAAAGGTTGTGGAGTTTTGGCAGAGTCATGTCTAGCTATGGGGATTGGGGATTGGGGATTGGGGATTGGTGATTTGGAGCTTCTGGTGCAGAGGAGCAGGGGAGCTTCTGGTGCAGGGGAGCAGGGGAAGCAGAGGAGCAGAGGGAGGACAAGGAGGACAAGGAGGACAAGGAGGACAAGGGAGAATATTTACTACTGAACTCCTAAGTTAGGCAAAGCCTAACCTACATTCCTGAACTACTGAACTCCGTTGTTAAGCTAAAGAAATAAGATTTCCATACAGTATCCTGCCTGTGAATGCCTTCAAAAGCTTTAGAACCTTAGAACCAGAACAACTGAAAAATCTACTCGTTTTATTTGCGAGTGGTCTGTTATTTTGGACGAGTATTACGATCTTACTGCCAACGTTACCCGCCTATATTGAAGACATCGGAGGAACGACGCAGCAGGTGGGAATCGTAATGGGTTGTTTTGCGATCGGATTGTTGCTATCGCGAACCTGGTTAGGGCAATTAGCCGACCAAAAAAGTCGTAAGTTAGTTGTATTAATTGGGACATTAGTGGGAGGAATCGCCCCGTTAGGGTATTTGTTGGCGCAATCAATTTACTCCATGATGGCAATACGGGCGTTTCACGGAATTAGTATTGCTGCTTTTACAACGGGATATAGCGTCTTAGTGGTAGACTTGTCCCCTGTTAAACAACGGGGTGAGTTAATTGGTTACATGAGTTTGTCTGTTCCTATCGGTATGGCAATCGGGCCCGCTTTAGGGGGATATCTACAAACTTCTGTTGGTTATCAACCTTTATTTTTAATTTCTGCTAGCTTGGGGTTTTTGAGTTATTTTTTGGCAAATCGCATTAGAGAAGAAAGTACGCAAAATACCTCTCTTATCCAATTAGAAACTGACATTATTTCGTCTGGAAATCGAAGTTTTTGGGACATTTTGTTGGCTCCTTCTTTTTTAATCCCAGCACTAATCATGTTGCTCATTGGTTTGTTGTTTGGGGCGCTTGCATCATTTTTGCCCTTATTTATTCGAGAGATCGAGATCGATTTGAATGCGGGATTATTTTATACAGCAGCCGCGATCGCAAGTTTTGCCGTCCGCATCTTTGTTGGTAAAGCCTCCGATCGCTATGGTCGAGGGCTATTCATTACAGTTAGTTTAGTCTGTTATGGCCTATCGATGCTACTGTTAACCCTAGCGCAAACGCCTTCAGGGTTCATTATTGCTGCGGCGCTAGAAGGAGCAGGAGGCGGTGTATTAATTCCCATGACGATCGCGTTGCTTTCTGACCGTTCCCATAATAACGAACGCGGTAAAGTCTATGCAATTTGTATTGGCGGTTTTGATGTCGGTATTGCGATCGCCGGCCCAATTTTGGGAGCATTAGCAAGCAGCAGAGGCTATCGAGATATGTTTTCTCTAACCTCTAGTTTGGCTTTCATTTCCTTGCTTTTATTTATTACACTATCTAACAAAACTTTGACAAATTCCCTTCGTTTTGCTCTCGGTCAAGGAAAGGATTTATATGCTTTAGATTAGGACGATAATTCAGTAGTCGGACACAAATGAGCGATCGCTAGTTGAAATAATATAATCAAGATTACTCCTTAAACAATAGTTTAAAAATTTGCCTACAAAGTGATGCCAATAACCATTAAAACTCTGAGAGACAGTTTGTAAAAAAAACATAAAGAAGAGAGCCAACAGAGATATTAAAGTTATAGAAATGTTTAGTGAGGCTTAATCAATTAAGTATGTAATGAAAAAACGTCGTTTAGTAGTAGATTATGAAAAGTTGCCTGAAACCAGCGAATCTCTAATTTATATTGCTATGGTTCATTTAATGTTAAAGCGCTTAGCGAGCAGGAAATCGCAATCAATCTCTTAAGATTTTCTTTACAAACAGTCTCTTAGATGATGCCTAGGAACTCCTGAAAACCTGATTAAATTAGTATCAGTTCTTTGATGAAAGGATTTTGGATGAAAGGATTTTGGATTAATTTTTCTTCTGCTCCCAATTACGAATTACGAACCGACGCGGACGCAGCGAAGCGGAGGAGCATCGACGAATTACGAATTACCAGTCACCAGTCACCAATCACCGATCACCAATCACCAATCACTAATCACTAATCACCAATTCCTAATGATTTAGTAATCTATCTCGCAAATGTTTAATGCGATCGCGATATTTAGCAGCTTCTTCAAATTCTAAATTCTTGGCAGCTTCTTTCATCTTTTCTTCAAGCTGTTGAATTAACTCAGGAAATTTTTCTAAAGACAAGTCATCTGACTGTTTCCAAACTTCTTCTAATTGTTGAGTATTTAATCGGCGAGAGATATCTAAAAAGTCGAGAATAGAATTATTAGCTCGCTTTTTAATCGGTTGAGGCGTGATTCCGTGCATTCGATTATAAGCTACCTGAATATTTCGTCTTCTTTCGGTTTCTTCAATGGCTTTAATCATGCTATCCGTCAGGTTATCAGCATACAAAATTGCTTGTCCTCGCACATGACGTGCTGCCCTACCAATGGTTTGAATTAAAGAACGTTCTGCCCTTAAAAATCCCTCTTTATCTGCATCCAATATCGCTACCAAAGAGACTTCCGGTAAATCCAATCCTTCTCGCAATAAATTGACTCCAATTAAGACATCAAATTCTCCCTCGCGCAATGCTTGTATAATTTCAATTCGCTCAATTGATTGAATTTCTGAATGCAGATATTGAACTCGAATTCCTCTTTCTTGAAGGTATTCAGTTAAATCTTCTGCCATGCGTTTGGTTAAGGTTGTAATTAATACTCGTTCTTCATTCTTGACTCTTTCTTTGATTTCCCCTAATAAATCGTCTACTTGCCCTTCAGTTGGACGAACGAAGATTTCTGGATCGAGAACTCCTGTCGGACGAATAATTTGTTCGATAATCTTTCCCTTTGACTGTTCGATTTCCCAATCTCCCGGCGTAGCAGAAGCAAAAATACATTGATTGACTTTTGTCCAAAATTCCTCTGCTTTTAGAGGACGATTATCGGCTGCACTGGGAAGGCGAAATCCGTGATCGATTAGCACTTTTTTACGAGATTGGTCGCCATTATACATCCCTCGCAATTGAGGGACACTAACGTGAGATTCGTCAACGACTAATAGCCAATCTTTCGGGAAATAATCAATCAAACATTCTGGCGGTTCTCCGGGATTTCTTCCTGCTAAATGACGGGAATAGTTTTCAACCCCATTACAATATCCTACCTCTTGCAACATTTCCAAATCGTAGCGAGTTCTTTGTTCGAGACGCTGTGCTTCTAAGAGTTTTCCCGCTTTTTCTAATGTTTCTAATTGTTCTTTTAATTCTTGTGCGATCGCCAGACAAGCTTCTTCTAATTGTTCTTGGGGAGTAACAAAGTGACGCGCCGGATAAATATTGATTTTATCCAAACTCTGAAGAATTTCTCCACTCACGGGATCGAGATAGCGAATAGCATCAATTTCATCGCCAAAAAATTCGACTCTAATAACTCTATCTTCATAAGCGGGAACAATTTCTAAAACATCCCCTTTCAGTCGAAAACGTCCTCTAGTGAGTTCGAGATCGTTGCGAGAATATTGAACAGAAACTAAATCCCGTAATAATTGTCTCTGATCGAGTTCTTGGCCAACTTCTATAGAAATAGCAGCCTTGAGATATTCAGATGGCATTCCCAAGCCATAAATACAACTGATAGAAGCGACGACAATTACGTCCCGACGTTCAAATAAAGAACGAGTAGCTGAGTGGCGCAACATATCAATTTCATCATTGATAGAGGCACTTTTTTGTATATAAGTATCTGTAAGAGGGATATAAG
>CAYTUO010000285.1:0-873 GCA_964441015.1 uncultured Pleurocapsa sp. | reverse complement strand
CACGATACTGATGGAACAACTATTAAATCATTTCTATTGGATAAAAGTGCAGAACTTGCACTTAATCTAAGTTTCTCTATTTCATCGGTAATAGAAAGATCTTTTTCAATATAAGTATCAGTAACAGGGATATAAGCTTCAGGTTGATAGTAATCGTAATAACTGATGAAATATTCAACCGCATTGTTCGGAAAAAATTGCCGCAATTCATTACAAAGTTGGGCAGCTAATGTCTTATTATGGGCTAGGACAAGAGTGGGTTTGCCAATTTTCTCAATAACAGCAGCTATTGAAAATGTTTTTCCCGTGCCGGTGGCTCCCAAAAGGGTTTGAAAACGGTTCCCTTGTTGCAAAGATTTTACCAATTGCGCGATCGCCACTGGTTGATCGCCAGTCGGTTCAAAAGGTGCTTGCAGGTGAAATTGTGTCATGCTGCCATTATTCAGTCTCTATCAGATAGAACAATACATCTATACTATAGCTGAGTGAATCTGTCCTAAATCGCAATTTTGCTAATCAGCGCTATTACAGACACTTATATCCATTGTTTTCAGAAAGTTGTACCCTTATAATAGGAACAATTCTAAAGAGAATATTAACGAAACTCAATACATAAGATTCTCTAAAAACTGATAATATACCGGACTTAAAGGTGCTAAAGCCAAGGAGAAAAGGGAAATGACTGCCGAGAAGCTAGAAGCAAACGGGAACCCAGTTCCAGAAAACGAGCAAGCTAGTGATAGTGCTAAAACAAGCACTAGAGCGAAAAAAGCGACTAAAGAAGTCGTAGCCTTATCATTAAAAGAAAATTCAGAAAAAGAATCGCAACTTAAGCACGTTGAGGGATTGCCAGAAAATCGCCCCATTGGAATC
>CAYTUO010000284.1:0-6265 GCA_964441015.1 uncultured Pleurocapsa sp. | reverse complement strand
AATCCTAAAAATAGTAAAACATAGGGAAATAAAGTAACGATTAAAACTCCCGACAAAATAATTTTTTCTCCAGGGAGACGCAATCTAGTTAATGCATAGGCAGCAGGAGAACCGACGAGCAAACAGAGCATTGTAGAAATGATCGAAACTAACGCACTATTTAATATATAAAGCAAAAAAGGACGACGATTCAATAATTCAAGATAGTGGTTGAAGGTAATTTTTGTAGGAAAGTAAACATTAGGAACTGCTGAAATATCTTCATTGAGTTTGATTGAAGTTACTAATTGCCAGAGAATGGGAGTCAGAGAAAAAATAACAACCAATAAGACACAAACTCCAAAAATTATTTGTTTAAAATTTATCTCTGATTGTTTTACTTTCATTCTTCTGATTCCTGATTTTTAATTTAATTGCTACTAATTTTCACTTTTGACAGCCAGAAAGCTGTAAGCGCTACGGCTAATATTAATAAGAAAAATGTCACTACGACTAACGCCGATCCATATCCAAAGTCTAAATAGCGCATCACTGTGGCATAAATATAAATAGAAACTGTTTCCGTTGCACCCCCAGGGCCGCCACCCGTCATGACCTGAACCAAATCAAAAATTCCGAAGGCTTGGGCAAATCTAAATAAAGCGGCAACTAGAATTTGTGGAACGAGCAAAGGTAGAGTTATTTGAGAAAAACTTTGCCAAAAATTAGCTCCGTCAAGGGCATGAGCTTCATATAAATCGCCAGGAATTGATTGCAATCCTGCTAATAAAATAATGCTAATAAAGGGAGTGGTTTTCCAAACATCAGCGATAATTAAAGATACCATTGCCAGGGTAGGATCGCCAAGCCAATTGATTCCAGTATCAATCAATCCTAAACGTTGTAAAATATCGTTAATTGCTCCATATTGATCGTTAAAAATCCAAGCCCAAGCTAACCCCATAATAGCTGTCGGTAATGCCCAAGGAAGAATGGCGATAGTGCGGACAATTCCTCGTCCCTTAAAGGATTGATTTAAAACTAAAGCAATTCCCATTCCTAAAATCAGTTCTAGAATGACGCTAATAGCTGTAAAAATAGTGGTATTGCTCATACTTTGCCAGAAGCGCCCGTCTCCCATCATTCGCACATAATTAGCCAATCCAGAAAAAATTGGTTGCAATTTCGTGCCTAAATTTTGAGTAAACAGACTTGACCCAAGCGCATATCCAATAGGATAGATAAAAACTAATCCTAGTATTAATAAAGCTGGAATTCCCATCAACCAGCCATTAGTTTGTTCCTTATTCATTGACTCATTCTCTGCTTAGACAACTCAGCCGCTAACTTGATGGCTTCTTTCATACTGCTAGCATTGGCAATTCCTTTTCCAGCAATATCAAAAGCCGTTCCGTGATCGGGAGAAGTCCGAATAAAGGGTAATCCAATCGTTGTATTAATTGCCCGATCGAATGCCATTAATTTTACTGGAATTAACCCTTGATCGTGATATAAAGCAAGATAGGCATCTGCTCCCTTGCGCTTCTCGCTATACCAAGCTTGACCTGGTTTAACCCACATGGTATCTGGAGGAACGGGCCCCACTAGCTTGACTTGAGGGCGTTTTTTCTGTTCCGTTTCTAACCAAGGAATTAACCAGTCTTGTTCTTCAGTGCCGAGTTGTCCTTGTTCGCCACTATGGGGATTTAAACCTGCAATAACGATGTGAGGCGCATCGATGCCAAAATCTTTTTCAAGAGAATCGATCAGTAAATCGAGTTTCAGGGTCATTAATTCGGGATTGAGAGTAGCAGAAACTTGATTTAGGGGAATATGGGTGGTCGCTAGGAGGGTACGCAATGTCCAATCGGTATGGGGCGATCGCGCGACAAATAACATCCCAAATTTCTCTACTCCCGATCGCTGTGCTAAAACTTCTGTCTGTCCGGGATAATGATAACCTGCCGCTTTCCAGCAAGATTTAGCAATGGGGGCAGTGACAATGCCTTGAAATTCTCCTCTGTGGGTACGGGCGATCGCTTCTTCTAAGTAGGCAAAACTCGCTTCTCCACTGGCGGCATTTCCCTTGCCAACAAGAATTTGTGCTGCTGTCGCTTTCTCTAGAGGTATATCTAGAATTGGCAATTCGTCAGGATTAGCTAGGGCATTTTCTTCTAGGGAAGGAATTTGTTGCAATTGCTGATAGGTTTGTTGTAGGAGCGATCGGCTACCAATTACCGTAAATTGGCAACTTTCCCGAATGGATGAGTCTGCTAACGCTTTTAAAACGATTTCCCCTCCAATCCCTGCGGGATCGCCTACTGCGATCACTAAATGGGGATGCTGTGATAGGTTTTTCTTGAGTTCGGCAAGCATTTTTGCTCATTTCGATCGCGTGATGGGACTTGACTGTTCTAAAATACCAATAATAGCTATAACGTCGCTAAAGATTAGCTTGCTTTAAAGGCGATCAAGCCAATCTGAAGCTAGTAACTTGCAAAGAACTAGCAATTTTTGTCAAAAAAGGAGAAATAAACATGAGTGCCGAAAGTATGCTTTTTAACGGAGTAATCTTATCAATTGTTCTTACTCTAGTCGGACTAGCTTGGGGATTTCTCCTGCTTAAAATTCAAGGTGGCGAACCAGAATAACGATCTAAAAAATGAAGCTTGGAGAATTATCCGATCTTTCTTCAGGCTTTCCTTAAAAAACTTATCTTTCTTTAATCCAACTAATTTTAAAAAATGTCTTCTCTTAATCCTTCAATAGAATTTTTTGTAGGGGTTCCTGAAGAGCTAATTAATGTTAGCTTGCGGCGACAAAAAGATACGGGTGTACGAAGCGTTTTGATGATTTTTAAGCCACTAAAAGCCCTAGAAAATTTTAGAAGTTTTACCAAAAAAACTTACGGAGACTTACGCTTAATCGATTCAGAGGGAGTAATTAGTATCGATCCTTCTTCGGTGAAAATAATCTTTGGAGGAGACGACGGTGACGATCTGCGCCACGTAGAATGTGGTTTTGAAATTTATAGCGAAGATCACTGGGAAAGATTTATGCGTTTCATGCATCGCTATGCTGAAGCTAATGGGATGGGATACAGCGATAAGTCACAAATCGAAAGTCAAAAGTCAGAAGAATAATTCGTTTACAAGAATTCAAAAATAATGAAAATTGCCATTACAGGAGCAACTGGATTTGTTGGTAGTCGCTTAGTTGAAAAACTAAAAGCAGAGGGACATAGAATATTAATATTCACCCGAAATCCAGAACGAGCCAAACGAATTTTTCCGGCTACAGCTTTTCCCAACTTAGAAATTATCGCTTACAAGGCGACTGAATCGGGAGACTGGCAAGAAAAAATAGCTGGTTGCGATGCTGTGGTGAATTTGGCAGGAGAACCTATTGCAGAACGTTGGACTCCAGAACATAAAAAAGCGATTCTCGACAGTCGCCAACTCGGAACCCGAAAAATTGTTGAAGCCATTAGCCAAGCGAATCCCAAACCAAGCGTACTCATTAACGCTTCAGCGATCGGCTATTACGGGACAAGCGAGACAGCAACTTTTGATGAAACCAGCGCCTCTGGAAATGACTTTCTCGCAGAAGTTTGCCAAGTTTGGGAAGCAGAAGCCAAAAAAGTTAAAGAAGCAGGAGTCCGGTTAGTTATCTTGAGACTGGGTATTGTGCTAGGAAATGGAGGCGCTTTAGCAAAAATGATTCCTCCGTTTCAAATGTTTGCGGGAGGCCCTATAGGAAGCGGCCGTCAGTGGTTTTCTTGGATTCATCGAGATGACTTAGTAGATTTGATTTTAGAAGCCCTCAAACGCCCAGAGATAGAAGGGACATTTAATGCAACAGCCCCTAATCCCGTTCGCATGAATCAGCTATGTCAAACTTTGGGTGAAGTGATTCATCGTCCTTCTTGGTTGCCCGTACCCAATTTTGCCCTGGAACTTTTACTCGGAGAAAGTGCAAAAGTCGTTTTAGAAGGTCAACAAGTTCTGCCAAAAGCTACTCAGGCGATCGGCTTTCAATATCGATATCCAACGTTAAAACCTGCCTTGACAGAAATTATCTCTAAGATTTAACGCTGCCAAACGACGAGAATAACTCCACAGGTAATCAATCCTAAACCAACTAATCGACTGATAGGAATGGCTTCTTTGTAAATAAAGTAGCCCAGGATTACCGCGAAAACATAGATTAAAGCAACCGCAGGGCCAGCAACGCTAAGATTGACGCGGGTAAGCAGGAGAATGTAAGCGATCGCGCCCAGTCCGTAGCAAAATAAACCAGCGATTAACTCTGGAGTGAAGGCAATACTCAAAACATGACTAATGATATTGCCCGCAGTCACTTTTCCTAACTTTAATGCTCCCGCCTTCAACAAAAATTGTCCTGCAACGCTAGTCAGAATAGAAACCAGTAATAAACCAAACTCTTGTAGAGTCACTATTGAAATTCCTTAGACGAGTACTCGGATTACTAATTTACAGGAACTTTTGGATTAACGGGAAAATATTTCGCGATCGAGGTCACAGGGATTTTCCCTGTAACTCAGACCAGAAGAAAGTAAATTCTCTATGTCAATTGATTGAACTAACTGATTACTGATTACTGACAACTGATACTAGTTAGCCATCCCATACCCTCCACCACCAGGCGTTTCTATTACAAACACATCGCCAGGATTCATTGGTGCGATCGCAGTACTTCCTAATTTTTCTATCTTTCCATCCCGTCGTTCGACATAATTTTTACCAACTTTTCCTGCTTCGCCGCCTTGCAATCCAAAGGGAGAAATTTTGCGACGACTAGAGAGAATTGCTGCTGTCATCGGTTCTAAAAAACGAAGGCGACGAATCACTCCATTACCGCCACGATGTTGTCCTTTACCACCACTATCAGGACGAATACTAAAGCTTTCTAATAGCACTGGAAATCGCCATTCTAATACTTCTGGATCGGTGAGGCGAGAATTGGTCATGTGGGTATGCACTGCATCTGTTCCCTCGAAATTAGCACCTGCACCCGAACCGCCACAAATGGTTTCGTAATATTGATATTTTTCGTTACCAAAGGTGAAATTATTCATCGTTCCTTGAGAAGCTGCCATAACTCCTAATGCCCCATACAAACAGTCGGTAATATTTTGAGAAGTTTCTACATTTCCTGCTACGACTGCCGCCGGATATTGGGGATTTAACAGACAGCCTTCTGGAATCATAATTTCTAGGGGTTTGAGACAGCCTTCATTGAGAGGAATATCATCATTAACTAGGGTGCGAAAGACATATAAAACTGCTGCTTTACAGACTGCTTTTGGAGCATTAAAGTTATTAGCTAATTGTGGCGATGTTCCCGTAAAGTCAATTTTGGCACTGCGATTTTCCTTGTCAATATTAATAGTAACTTGAATTTTATCTCCTGTATCTAATTCACAAGTAAACCTCCCATCTTTAAGCGCATCAATAACTTGTCTAACACATTCTTCTGCATTGTCTTGAACATATTGCATATAGGCCTGTACAGTTTCTAATCCGTAATGTTCGACCATCCGTTGTAATTCTTGTACGCCCTTTTCATTGGCAGCAATTTGTGCTTGTAAGTCAGCAAGGTTTTGGATGGTATTTCGAGCAGGGTATTGACTAGAAGTCAGTAATTTTAGTATCTCTTTCTCTTTAAATTTTCCTTTTTCTACAAGCTGGAAATTGTCAATAAATATTCCTTCTTCTTCTACAGTTTTACTATTAGGGGGCATGGAACCAGGGGTAATTCCGCCAATATCGGCATGATGCCCTCGCGAGGCCACATAAAAAAGGGGAAGATTTGAATTATGAAATACAGGAGTTATAACGGTAATATCGGGTAGGTGAGTGCCGCCATTGTAGGGGTTATTTAAGACATAAACGTCGCCAGGTTTAAGCGTATCGCCATAGGTATTAATAAGACTGCGAACGCTTTCGCTCATTGAACCTAAATGAACGGGAATATGGGGTGCATTGGCAACTAATTGTCCCAGGTGATCGAAGATTGCACAAGAGAAATCTAATCGTTCTTTGATGTTAACTGAATAGCTAGTTTTTTGTAGCGTCGTCCCCATTTGTTCGGCGATAGAACGGAAAAGATTGTTGAAAATTTCCAAGATTACGGGATCGGGTTTAGAAACCTCTAAACTTCTGAACTTCTGAACTTCTGAACTTCTGAACTTCTCACTCTTCTTTAAAATTAAATAATTGCGATCGCTAATTTCGGCTTGCCAACCTGGTTCAATAACATTAGT
>CAYTUO010000283.1:0-6283 GCA_964441015.1 uncultured Pleurocapsa sp. | reverse complement strand
GTGTAATCGCTTCCAATTTTTTTTCAGTTTTTTGACACTCCAATCGTTGGAAGTAATTGCTAGAAGCGTAAAAATTGTAAAAGTAGTTACTCCTTGGATATAAATCAAAAATGTTTGGAGATCGAAAAAATCAAAGTTTCTCTTTTTTACCAAGATAAAAGCATGAGCGCAAGCCAAACAAAAAGCTAAAATACCAAGGAGTCGCCGCCGTTTTAGCAACAGTTGAGGAATGCCTATTTGTTTAGTTTTAGGAAAGACAATTCTCAGAATTGTTGGCAGTAAAGTAAGAACATAGCTAATTAATGCCAAGAATCCCAAAATGTTAGCTAAAGGTGCTGGATCGACTCTCATTCTAAAATCTCCCTCGAACTAAATTGTGCGCGAGTAGTGGCTAGATAACAGATTAAAACAGGATTTTTCTGGCTTACTCAAACGCTACATAGCCTTGGCAATATTGCTTCGAGCTTCTTGCATTGTGTCTTGGCCAAATTTCTGTTTTTCCTGTTTTTGTAATCCTGTTAAATACTCTTGATTTTCAGTCGAGTTTTATGCAAACAAGATATCAATTTAATAAAATTTTTCTAACTACAGAGAAACTTGATTACAGCAGGATTCAAGATAGCGCTTCAGCCTCATCTTGTAAACTTGGAGATCCCTTGGGCGATCGCTCTCAAACATGGCAACACCGAGATCAAGTAATTGCTCCCAAAATGATTTTTGTTGTTCCTCTGATAAAGTTGCTTTAGGAGAGATTTCTTGTGCTAACTCTTCTATCAGGAGAATAAAAGGTTCACTCCGCACTCCAAGACAATATAGCTCCGGCGCGATCGTGTGCTGATAGTAAGTCAAAACCTCATTGAGAAGAAACTGCCTAGCGTTTTTGGTCATCTTGGTTTGCGAGCTAGTTCTAGCTATCCTGCTACTAGAGTTCCCAAAAGTTCCTTCAAAAAATAGAATCATAAGTCCTTCCTAGAAGTAATTTGTGAATCACCCCGACTACAACAATGGCTTTAGCTTGAAAAAAGAATGCTCGATCACTTCCTTTTCTTGCATCCTTCTACGGAAAGACCAGAAAAAAATTTACAATTCACAATTCACTAGGGTTAATAACTAATGAATAAGCACTAATGACTAATTACCAAAATGAAAAAAAGATTTTCTTAAACCCTCTACATTATAGACTCGCTCAATTAGCTAAAGTTTTATGCAAAACCAGAAAAGATTAATTTTTGTAATCGAACGCATAACAGCGATTGACTCAGGCAGAGTAAGCAATGGAGGTTTCTAATGCTCAATGCAGCCAACAAAAGATGGCAAAATCTCTATTTCGATCCGGTACTTCTAGCGTCAATTTAAAGACTATGGATGAAGTACTGGAGCAACTAGCGATCGCGGCACGGCAACACCCTCGTCAAACCGAGGAACGGCAGTTAGCCATAACCGAGTTGGTTAACGAAATCCTGCGATCGCGACCTCTATGCCGTCCGCTTGGAGCGCAGCCGTTATGTAGCATTCAGGCAGAGATTTATGAGCAAGTCCGACAACAACTCTTATCTGAGATTGATCGGGAAGTTGATAAATATAAGCCAGAACGATTTGGCGCAAGAGTATGGACAAATACCTTACGCGATCGCGCTTTTCGGCAAGTACTCGACGATGCTCGACTCAAACAACTCGCCCTAGAAATACAACAGTTATCTCCTCAGACTGAGTTGCGACAACATCTTTTAGGAGAACTCATTAAAGCAATTCGTCTTTCAGATAAACTGTGTCGTCCCCATCGCCAAAAATTTGCTCCGGCATTTTATGAACTGCTCTATGAGGAGGCAGTCAATGAAACCTTACTCTATGTTTGCCAAAATATCGATAAGTATGACCCCCAACGAGGTAGAGACAAAAAATTTATCACTTGGGTCAATTTTCACTTGGATAAGTTGGTCATAGAGTGTCGTCGTAAATTCGGTAATTTAGAGACAAATTTTTTTGCTTCGCTAGCTGATATAGAGAAGATTGAAATTCCCGAAGCCCCCTCTTTATTAAGCGATTTAATTCGCGAATATATCGAAGAAGATGCGGAAAATCTTTTTAGACAGGCACAAATCGAAAACCAACCCCGTGCTAACTTTCGAGCAATTGCTTTGGCACGATTTGCTGGAAAAAGTTGGGAAGAAATTTCGGCAGAATTGGGAATTGCTGTGCCGACTCTTAGCAGTTTTTATCGACGGTGTTGTCAAAAATTTGCCTCTAAATTCAAGGCGGATTTACAAAGCTAATTCGATGTTCGCTTTTAATCCTTGGGCGCTTCTTGTTCCCCTAACCCTAATCAATCGGAAATCGAGCATGAATGCCAATACCGATCCTTCTACATTTACTGTTTCTTTGGCTTTAACTGCTCATCTGCAAGCAGAAAAGTTTCGATGCTATCAATCGAATCCCCATAAAGCTAAACAAGTTTATCTCAATACTTTAGCCGTATATGCCACCAACTACTACTTACAATGTCTGGGGTTTAAAACCGACTTGGAGGCAAGCGATAGTTGGAATCCAGCAATGCAAACGTTAATGGATGTAGCAGATTTGGCGATCCAAGATTGCGGTAAATTAGAGTGCAGATCCGTGTTGCCAGAGGCAGAAGATGCCTCAATTCCAGCAGAAGTTTGGTCGGACAGGATTGGCTATGTAGCGGTGCAGTTCGATGAGTCATTACGACAAGCAACACTGTTGGGGTTTATTGAGCGAGTATCAACCTCTAAGCTCCTGCTCAATCAGTTGCGATCACTAGAAGCGTTGCCAGGATACCTCAATCAACTCAGGCATCCCAAACCCGTCGTGAAATTGACTCAGTGGCTGGAGAATGTTTTTGAGGCAGGATGGCAAGTCGCCAACGAAGTATTTGTCTCGCCTCAACCCGCTTTAAATTTTAGAGGCGGTGATTCCCAAAGTGCGTTGGGGGGAAATGACTTAGGGATGGCTCAAGCCGAAAATCCTCTTCCGCTCGTCAGTCGCAGTAAACTGCTTGAGTTAGAACCCACAGGCGAACAGGTGTTTTTAATAGTGGGATTGATGCCAACAGCAGACAAAGAAATGGAGATCTGGGTCAAATTATATCCCACTGGCAGTCAAACCCATCTGCCTCCCAATCTCCAGCTAATCGTACTCGATGAGGCAGGAGAGACGGTCATGGCAGCCACGGCCAGAAGCACCGAGTCGATTCTACTCAAGTTCAGTGGCGAAGTGGGAGAACATTTCAGCCTCAAAATCGCTTTGGACGATCTCAGTTTGAGGGAAGTCTTTGTCATCTGAATGCTGAATTATGATGCCTGAAAGCGGAAAGTTAGTCGTTCTGAAGCTAAATGGAAATTTGGAGCAGCATGGGTTTCAGGTTACCTTGGAAATCGGACTAGAGGGAAAACGTCCGCACGCTGAAGTGACCGGAATGCTACCTCCTGCCCCAGAATTGCTTGCCTGTTTAGACCAATGGCAAAAGCAGTATGGCTCTCTGGGAATGCCAACTCGAATTAGACCAAAAGAAATTATCTATGAAGGATCAATTGGTCGGTTTGAGATCTGTCGTCAGATGGCTAATCGGTTGCGCGATCGCCTGAACTCGTGGTTGGAATCTGAGTCTTTTCGTCCTCTAGACAAGCGGTTGCGCGAAGAATTAAGCCGTCACGAGCCGATTCGCATATTGCTTCGCACCCAAGATCGCCAACTCTACAAGCTTCCTTGGTGTTTATGGGATTTTATCGATCGCTATCCTCAAGCCGAAGTTGCTCTCGGTACGACGGCCTTTGATCGCGTGGAAACTGCACGGACAGTAAGCCAAGAAAGAAAAGTTAGCATCTTGGCCATTCTCGGTCACCGCCAAGGAATTGATATAGAGGCAGATCGGAAGATCCTGGAAGCTTTACCCGATGCGGAAGTGACGTTTTTAGTAGAACCGCAACGCCAGGAACTTAGCGATCGCCTATGGGAACACTCTTGGGATATCCTTTTTTTTGCCGGACACAGCGAGACACAAGGAGATAGAGGACGAATTTATCTCAATCCCCAGGAGAGTTTAACCATTGCAGAACTCAAATATGCGCTCAAGCGGGCGATCGCCAAAGGGTTGACCCTTGCTATTTTTAACTCCTGCGACGGTTTGGGATTAGCTCAGGAACTCGAACAGCTTAATCTGCCACAAATTATCGTCATGCGCGAACCTGTCCCCGACCAAATCGCCCAAGAATTTTTGAAGTACTTTTTGATGGCATTTTCTAGTGGCGAGTCTCTCTATGGGGCAGAACGACAAGCACGAGAACGATTGCAAGGGTGGGAACATCGCTTTCCCTGTGCCAGTTTGCTGCCAACAATCTATCAAAACCCAGCCGCCATTCCCCCGGATTGGCAAGGATTACAGGGAAGAGGGGGACAGTTACCAGTTATCAGTTATCAGTTATCAGTCACCAATCACCAATCACCAATCACCAATCACCAATCACCAATCACCAGTCACCAATCACCAGTCACCAGTCACCAATCCAAAATCCAAAATCGACAGACAAGGAGACGAGTTGTAAACGTCTGGCGGGAATTTAAGATAGCGTTTCTGATTGGGGTAATCACGACGGGTTTGCTCTTAGGGGTGCGATCGCTGGGCATTTTACAGGGATGGGAATTACAGACCTTCGATCGCTTAATTCAGTTGCGGCCTGTAGAAAAGCCAGATCCACGAATCCTCGTTGTGACGCTCGGTGAAGCAGATATTCAATACCAAATCCAAAGCGGAATGAAACTGCAAGGATCGCTCTCGGATGAAGCATTTACCGCATTGTTGCAGAAAATAGCACCCTATCGACCCAGCGCGATCGGTTCTGATATCGTTCACGATTTTCCCTATACTCCCCAATTAGCTACCCTTCTTCAACAAACTCCCCAATTTGTCGCTATCTGCCGAGTTAATCATTCACAAAGCAATCTAAACAGTATTTCTGGGCCGCCTGACATTCCAGTTCAACAGTTAGGATTTACCAATTTTGTCCTCGATCCCGATAATACAATCCGCCGTCAGATTTTGGGGATGGCTCCTGACGGTACTTGTCAAACCGATCGCTCTTTCAATCTGCGACTTGCCCTTTTGTACCTGGGAAACCCACCGATAAAACTTACTTCGGAAGGACTGTGGATTGACAAGATTCTTTTTAAGCAGTTAGAACAGGATGCTGGCGGATATCAATTGCCTTCCAAAGAAGCACTTGGCTTTCAGATTCTCATTAATTATCGCGCCTCCCTTCCCCAACAAGTTCCCCTCAGAGAAATTCTCAACGGTTCTAAAAACGAGCAACTGGCAGAATTGGTCAAAGATCGCATCGTTCTCATCGGCGTTGCTGAGAAAAAACAGGATATGCACCTTACTCCCTACAGCCAAATACCAGGGGTTGTCGTTCATGCTCAAATGGTAAGTCAGATTATTAGTGCTGTTGCAGATGGGCGATCGCTCCTGTGGTGGTGGCCTCAGTGGTTAGAAGTTCTCTGGATTGGGGGTTGGTCTTTAGTCGGCGGTATCTTGGTTGTCCCGTGGCGATCGCAACTATATCGAGGCATAGCGATGAGTATTGCCCTGATGATTTTAGCGGGTTCTTGCTCTCTTCTCCTGCTCGAAGGGGGTTGGGTTCCGCTTGTTCCTCCAGCTTTAGGGTTGGTCATTACAGCAGCAGGTGTAATTGTTTACAATCGCTTGCAAACCAGAAACAAGAGCTATTCAGGATTCTAAGCCATTCAAAATTCTTTCCTTTAAAATTATGAATATCTTTAAGCTTTCTCGTCAAAACGTTATTTCCTGGGCGATCGCACCTCTAATGCTAGTGCAGTATCACAGAAATAACTGTGCAAGCCTTTTGCCTTCTATCTTCTGCCTTCTGGTATTAATCTCCTCACCAGGATGGGCGCAACCCGTTCAACCGCGATCGCACCCGTTGACCGTTGCCAGTCAAGAAGAACCCGATTTTTCTAGCACGGGTAGACCTGGCAGACAAACATCCGGTGAAAGTCGCAGCAACTGCCCAGCAACGAGTCTTCCCCTTACTGCTTTGATGCCGACTTCTAACTGGGGAAAAACTGTCAGCGAGCGTCCGACGTTCTGGTTCTACGTTCCTTATTCTCCTCAAGAAGCTCCTGTGGGAGAATTTGTTTTGCAGGATGAAGCGCGTCAGGACATCTATCGAATTCCGTTTACCTTACCGAAATCTCCGGGTTTTATCAGTTTTAGCCTTCCTGCGGAGCGATCGCCGCTAGCAATTAA
>CAYTUO010000282.1:1072-6296 GCA_964441015.1 uncultured Pleurocapsa sp. | reverse complement strand
TAGCGGATTCTCAAATTCGGAAAAACTCTCTCAAAACCTGACAAGGAGCATCGTACGATATGACTAAAACCTTGAAAAACAAAGCACTCACCAAGAGTCTCGTCTCTGGGGCTGCTGTGATCGCTATGGCTGCTGCTGGCGTTGCTGGAATGCAAGCGAGTGCTGAGGCTGCGTTTATCAAACAAGGCTACAGCGTATTCGGTCTAGATGACGATCCTAGCCCCAACGATCCATTTACAGAACAATGTCCCTTCTGTGACTCTACCGTAAATTTTGCTGTGTATGAAAACCTTGATGGCGGTGACTGGGTTAGTGAATTGGGATTGTCAAATCCTACTGCTCTGTTAAGCACTCCAGGCACTGTGGTTCCGGTCGATACTACTGCTCCTTACGTCTTCTTCTACCAAGTCGTTAACACCGATCCACTGTCTCCAATAGAAGATACTATTATCGATTTCAACGTTGCTGTAGAAGTAAAAGAACCTGGTCAACCGGTACAGCCTTGGTCTGGTCCGAATCCTTATAGTTCTGGTGGTTATTTTAATCAGACTGTATTTGCCAACGCTACTGATGCAATCACTCCACTAGACAGACCTGCCGACTGGAACGCAGAGGAGCTTGCAGTAACCCCATTTACATCTAACACCAATGCAGTTAATCCTACCAGTCTCAATTATGGTCAGATCACTGATGATGAAGTGGAAGAGCTAGAGCCACAACTTTCTCCTACAAATGGAATCAGGTTTGGTTGGGATGGGGCTAACCCCATTCCAGTTTCTAACGCTCCATTAACTGATGGGACTTCATCTCTGCTATTTTTAACGGCTCACACTGAAGCAGAGTTTAATCAACTTTTGGCACAAGCGAATATTGTCCCCCCAGCTTGTTCGACAAATCCCAATCTAGATGAGTGTGGATGGACTATTGTTGACTTTCCTTGGGCGAGAACTCAGTCAACACAGGAGGCGATGGCACCTCTGGAGATGTAGCAGGACTCAAAGTGAAGTGGAAGAAAGTTCCTGAACCAGGCTCTATGATTGGTTTGCTTGCCGTCGGCTCTCTAGGTCTGGCACTGAAGCGCAAGCAACGAGGATAGCAGTTACCAGTGTCGGACAAACACTGATAACTGTCGGTTTTGTAGAAACTAGCTGAAGGCTAGAGAGCGCTGTAAGCATCTAGCCCTCAGTTTTCACGATCCTAGCATTTCCAAAATTGATTTCCGAGCCGGGTATGGGAAGAATGAAATAGCCCTTGCCCCATTTCTCCTGAGTAGGGGAGATTATACGTAACTGAAAAACGCTATAAGTCTCCGGCAACTGTGAAAAACGCAAAAACTTTATCTTCTCTGATCTGTCTGGCAGCAGTTACAGGTATATTGAGCGGCTTACCTGCCAGGGCAATAGAGTTGAAGCTGGGAACTGGCAAGACCCGTGACTCAGCTAGTTCCTCCGTTTCTTTGTGGGTTGATGAAGCTTTGAGGGCAGTAGAAAACACTCCTCGATTGGGACCTACCCCGGCTTCCCGCGCCTACGGTATCTTAGGAACTGCCATGTACGATGCTTGGTCTGCCTACGAAGCTACTCCCATTAGTACTCGCCTTGGCGATACACTGCAACGTCCGAGCAGTGAA
Organism: uncultured Pleurocapsa sp.; assembly: GCA_964441015.1. GTDB lineage: Bacteria > Cyanobacteriota > Cyanobacteriia > Cyanobacteriales > Microcystaceae > Hydrococcus. The sequence goes on along the minus strand of CAYTUO010000282.1, from coordinate 4,666 downwards.
AATACCCTTGCCAACAAAGAAAAAGCGGTTAGCTATGCTGCCTATCGAGTGCTTGCCGAACTGTTTCCTGAACGAGTCAGTTCTTTTGAGACGCTCATGGTAGATTTGGGATTCAATCCCAACGAGATCTCCACTGATGCGACGACGGCAGCAGGCATCGGCAACATCATGGCGGAAACGCTGATGCAGTTCCGACGCTATGACGGTTCTAATCAGTTGGCAGGATATGCCGATACGACTGGCTATACTCCCATCAACAGTCCTGACAAAGTTCTCGACATCGCTCGCTGGACACCGGAGCACGTTCCCATCGACGATACCAGCGCTCCCCTACAACAATTTCTTGCCCCTCATTGGGGTCAAGTCACTCCCTTTGCTCTGTCTTCTGGAAGCGAATTTCGACCGCCAGCCCCAGAACCGTTTCTGTTAGTCGAGGGAGCGTCGGCTGACTTAGAAGCAGCTACAATTACTCTTCCAGATGGTTCGGTAGTGAATATCGATCGCTCTCTGATTGGAGAGATTATCAATCCAGGCTTTATTGCCCAAGCAGAGGAATTGGTCAATATTAGTGCCAATCTAACCGACGAACAAAAACTGATTGCCGAGTTTTGGGAAGACCCAGGCGGAACCGCTTTTCCTCCCGGTCATTGGCTGGAATTCTGTCAATTGATCTCCGAACGAGATAACCATACCGTCGATGACGATGTTCAGATCTTTTTTGCCCTGGGCAATGCCGTCATGGATGCGGGGATTGCTACTTGGGAAGCAAAGCAGTTTTACGATTATACTCGTCCCGTGAGGGCAATTCGAGAATTAGGTCGGCTGGGGTTGATTGGTACGGATGATGGTACTGGTACGTTTGTTATCGAAGCCTGGGGCGGTTCGGGACAAGGCACCCAGATAATTCCAGCGACGGAGTTTATGACTTACCAAACTCCAGGAGGCAATCCTTCTCCTCCCTTTGCCGAATATACTTCCGGTCATAGTGCGTTCAGTGCTGCTGCGGCTGAAGTTCTCAAACAGTTTACTAACAGCGATGTTTTCGGGGCTTCGGTCACTTTTAATATAGGCGAATCACAGTTTGAACCTGGGATTACACCGACTAAGCCAGTTACTCTCTTTTGGCATACCTTCACTGAGGCAGCCGATGAAGCGGGAATTTCTCGTCGCTATGGCGGAATTCACTTTGCCAAGGGAGATATTCAGGGGAGGATATTGGGACGCAAGGTTGGCGCAAAAGTCTGGGAGCGATCGCAGTTTTTCATTCATGGAGGCAAGAAAGTCCAAGTTCCCGATTCCTCGTCTGTCTTAGCTATCCTAGCCTTTGGAGTTCTAGGCGCACGCTCAATCCTTCTTCGCAAATGATTTGCGATACCATACTTTCAAAGCATATATGTTCTCAATTTATATCCTGACCTATAACGAAGAATTAGATATCGCTGCCTGCATCGAGTCCGCCCTACTGTCCGACGATATTATTGTCGTCGATTCCTTGAGTACAGACCGCACCGTAGAAATTGCCTCTCGCTATCCCGTCCGAGTCGTACAGCACGCTTTTGAAAGCCACGGCAAACAGCGCACTTGGATGCTCGAAGAAGTTCCGACCAAATATGAGTGGGTCTACATTCTCGAAGCTGACGAACGCATGACCCCCGCTTTGTTTGCCGAATGCCTTCAGGCGATACAATCCTCCAAGCATATAGGTTACTACGTCGCCGAGTGCGTCATGTTTATGGATCGCTGGATTCGCCACTGCACCCAATATCCCCGTTACCAGATGCGCTTGTTCCGCAAAGACTGCGTTTGGTTTAGCGACTACGGTCATACTGAACGGGAAGTCTGCAACGGTTCCGTCAGTTTCCTCAAAGAAACCTATCCTCACTATACCTGTGGGAAAGGCTTAAGTCGCTGGATTGACAAGCACAACCGCTATTCTACCGACGAGGCAGTGGAAACTCTCCGCCAGCTAGAAAAGGGAGGCATCAATTGGCGAGATTTGTTCTTCGGCAAGTCGGAAGTCCTAAGACGGAGAGCCTTAAAAGATTTATCCTTGCGCCTGCCCTTCAGACCGCTATTGCGTTGGATTTATATGTATTTCATCCTGGGAGGCATCCTAGACGGACGTGCGGGATTTGCTTGGTGTACTTTGCAGGCATTCTACGAGTATCTCATCCTGCTCAAAGTTGAGGAAATGCAGTCAAAGCCCCGAAGGGGAAAGGCAGGACGCAGGAGGCGATCGCCCCTACCCCCCAAAGGAAAAAACAGCGAAGCGTCCTCTGGCTTCCCCCTTGAACTCAATCGCGAAGCGTCCTCTGAGTCGCTACACTCGTCGGCGATCGCTCCCTTATCAACCACCCTACATGAGCGATCGCATTACTTTTAACTCTGTCTCTACAAGATTAGCGATCGCACTCCAGCAGGTGCTACTGTACCATTGTATTGACGTTAAGAACGAGTCTCTTTTCGATCAGACAATTGCTTCACAAAATTCTGATGCTCAACTGTTGTTAATCCCTGCCGCACTATCTCAATCACTTTAGCTAAATTTCCCGCTAACAAGGCTTCTTTATCTAACCATAATCCTGGGAAAACTTCACTTTTGATGATTCCTTGTGAATTGGAATCAAGGGGAATATACTTACCTTCTGTTAGTCGAAACCAATCCAGTTCTCGGTCTTGAAAGCGCCAAACGATATATTCTTGTACTTGGTTGCGGCGGTAAACCTTGAGTTTATCATGTACATCAATTGAAACACTACTGGCAGCGACTTCAGCAATTAACTCTGGGGTACCTTCCACGTAGCCATCTTCGCTAAGATTGGATTGTCCTCCTACTTCAATTCTCAGTAGTGCATCTGGTTGAGGTTCATTATCTGCATCAAGGCGTACTGTAGCATTATCCCCCAATTCAATCCCAGGAGTAGCTGACCAATAAGTCCCCAACCAAGTGACGATCCGAGCATGGGGATTACCATGTTGTCTAATTCGTAGTGGCGATGCCATGTAAACAATTCCTTCGATTAATTCCGCTTTTTTTAGATATGGCATAGCATCATAACGGCGTTCAAACTCGGCTTGAGTCAGCCTGTCGCCATTTTCTAGAGGAGGAACTGTGTTTTTTGGCGCGATGTCTTCGACACGGCTTTTGTACGCACTTGAAGTCATAGCTTGAATATTCCCAAGAGGAACTCTATACAGATTTTAAATGCGTGCAAGCTTACTTGCCCAAGGTTCGTCCCAAGGTGCGCCACCGACTTCTAAAGCGCACAAAGAACTCTCGGCTTTGAGGATCGTTTGACCGTTAAGTTCGCGGAGTTCTAAGGTTAAGTGACCGTTAGTGGTATCCCGACAGCAAAAGCTTAAACCTCCTTCTGTTGGTACGCGCACGAAAGTTCCGGTGCGATCGCTCGATCCGATCAGTTGCACTTCCAAGCGATCGTTTCGCGCCTGCATTTCCCATCTTCCCCACGGTTGAACTCGCCAACTAACTTGGGAATTCCAAGGGACGAACTCATAAAATTTACCTCGGTAGTGCAGGCAAATCATGGCAACCGACTCCATCCACCACAAAACTTTTCTTCGCCCTCCTCCCGC
>CAYTUO010000282.1:0-1062 GCA_964441015.1 uncultured Pleurocapsa sp. | reverse complement strand
GTCAACGCGAGATCGGGTTCGTTGCTAAAGCTATTACAGTTAATCCAAAACCATTTTTGGGGGAAAGAACAACCCCAGTTCTTTTCGCTGTAAGCGGGTGCATGGGTAAATTCGTAGCGATCGCCATTCCAATCGATCCAACCGGCCGCCAAGCCATGAGCCATCAAAATCTGCCATCCTGGTTCAAAAATAGGCAAATAAGATAACCAACCTCCAGTCGCTTGCTGAGGTAAATTCGGAGTACCCCAGCCATAAATTGACTCGATTTCGTAGTACCATCGACAATAAAACTGACTACCGCGATCGCGAATAAAGCCTTGATTTAAGGTAGCAGTAGCTTGATAGCCTTCACCGATCTCGCGCTCAAAAGTGGCAGGATGCAACAGTTGAGGAGGAATGTTTAAACGAGTTTTCCCCCAATGTGCCAATCCCAAATAATCTTTTGCACCCCAGAAACCCTGCACGTCGGGAAAAGTTCGACAAAGATAGCATTCTTCAGCCCCCAAAATTTGGGCAGCACCGCCACTGTAAGGTTTACCCCCGATAGGATCGTCTATTGAATACATAAAGCCAAAAGTCTGGCCCAAATCGGGTAAAGTGACGCGGTAATACCATCCTTCAAAAAAGCGATCGCTACTGCCATCCCAGTGATAGCCGCTATGAGGAGTTTGGAGAGGATTCGACATATCGCCCAGTTTAAAACCGAATTCTTTTTGACACAAGTCCTATTAATCTAGGATAATAAGAGATTGTGTGTCTAATCCCTGCTCGGATCAGGTTCAGACATAAACTAAAAGCAGAAAAACATTTGTTTTGAGAATTCACAATTGGGGATTCCTTTTCTGCTACCTGTACGGCAATTACTAGGAAAATAGAGATGAGTTACGCAATTATTGAAACTGGCGGTAAGCAACTGCGGGTCGAACCGGGTCGTTTTTATGATATCGAATTACTTCCCGTCGAACCAGACAGCAGCCATACCATAGACAAAGTTTTACTGATCGTTCACGACAACGAAAATAACGTCGGTCAACCATTTGTCGAAGGAGCAACCGTAGAAGG
>CAYTUO010000281.1:0-6297 GCA_964441015.1 uncultured Pleurocapsa sp. | reverse complement strand
GGAGGACGCGATGCCGGAACCACTTCCGGCATTTCAGCCGTCCGTCGCACAGAGGCACAGAGAGAGCGCTAAGAAAGTTATCTTAAAAAGCGCAACTTGGTATTAGATATTCTTCAGGGATTGGTTGATAGTCGTGCCCAGACTTTTCCAATTGAGCAAGAGATATACTACTGAGTTATTCAGATCTAAGATGTCGCTTGTGTATGCACTCCTCTGCCTTACGCGATCGCTACCAACAAGCGGAAAAGTCTATTGAGTTGTCGTCGTCGATTTTTTCACTCTTAAATCATGTCAAGTTAATTCCCTTTAGCCGCAACGCTCTAGGATTAACCTGCCAATTCTCGCTATTAGATATGTTGAGAAGCTTCTTTTTCTATTTTATTGATTTTTCAGGCGCTTGTCAGGTCTGGAGTTGAAACTACCTTATCGAACCACTTTGGAAGGATTCTTTTCCTCGGCAACTCGCCGTCTGGGAACTTCATAGGTGAGGAAATCATAGGCCAGCATTGTCCTGGGAAAAATCGCCCTAGCTTCTTCGAGTAAGTCCTTCACGTCCATCGAATTGCCAGGGGTATAACGAGGACTGAAGTGCGTCATAATTAACTGTTTCACTTGGGCTGCAAGCGCCACTTGTGCTGCCATTGTCGAGGTGGAATGCAGGCTCTCAAAGGCCATCTGAGCATCTTGATGGGCGAAAGTCGCTTCGTGAATGAGAACGTCTGCTTCTTGAGCGAGTTCGACTGCTGAGTCACAATAAATTGTATCAGTGCAATAGGCAATTTTGCGACCGGGTTCTGTCTCGCCACACAAGTCTTTTCCTCGAATTCGACGACCATCGGGTAGAGTTACTGTCTCGCCGCGTTTTAGCTGACCGTAAATCGGGCCGGGCCGAATGCCGAGGGCAGAGGCTTTTTCAACCTCAAATCTGCCTGGGCGGTCTTTTTCGCTAATGCGGTAACCGAAAGCGGGAACGCGATGCTTTAGCAAAAGGCAACTGAGGGTAAACTCTTCATCTTCGTAGATCAGTCCGGGACAAATGGTGTGAACTTTAACTCGATGAGAAAGATAGGTATAGGAATATTTAGAGCAAGCGCGTAGATAACCGTCTAGACCGGCTGGGCCGTAGATATCGATCGCCTGGGCACTTCCTGCTAATCCACAAGTAGCCAGCAGTCCCATCAACCCAAAAATATGATCTCCGTGCAGGTGGGTAATAAAAATACGCCGAATTTGGGAACTTCTAATCTCGCTACGCAACAGTTGATGTTGAGTTCCTTCTCCGCAGTCAAACAGCCAAACTTCGGCGCGTTGGGGTAGGCGTAGGGCAACGCTCGAAACATTACGCGATCGCGTCGGGACTCCAGAACTCGTGCCTAAAAACGTAATCTCCACGGTGCTATCTCTAACTTCCTTTCTTCACTTATGGTGGCACACCTATCGGCAATCTCAAACGAAAAATCAGTTGACTCCTGACAAAATTTGAGGAACACTATTAGCTAATGAGCAATCTGAATGGTGTGAGGAGATTAATTCAGATGGCATTGAAAAATAATCATGCTTTTATCGCAGCCCCCCTGCGCTTTTTAGCCTGTCGTCATGGCTGGCTATCTCTATGGGTTTGGATCGTCCTAGTCGCTCCAGCACAAGCAGCAGTCGAACTTCGGGTAGCGATCAAAAAGAATCTCGACCAAATTAAAGTGGGAAGTTCCACGCCTGCGATCGTTCGAGATGGGGCAGGCCGAAAACTCGGAGAAATTACTGCCCTGGATGCTTTTTTGGTTCGCTCTAGTAGTCGCGGGGTGGCGCTTGGTAGCTGGCAGGGCGATCGCCTGTCAATCGAACCGACTGGCGACGGACTCGTCTGGATTGGGGACGGTTGGTATCGGGGACGCACCGAACTGGTTCGTCAAGGACAAGGAGTCACGGCGGTCAATCGCGTCGATTTAGAAGCCTATCTCTACAGCGTCGTTGGCGGAGAAGCCATTCCCAGTTGGCCCCAGGAAGCTTTAAAAGCTCAAGCGGTTGCTGCCCGAACCTATGCGCTTTATCAACGTTCCACCTCAGCCAATCGTTTCTACGATGTCGATACAACGACCAATACACAAGTTTACAAAGGTCTGAGTAGCGAGTATCTCAGCACTCACGAGGCGGTCGATGGGACGACTGGACAGATAATTACCTACAACGGAAAGGCAATTCTGGCCGCGTTTCATTCGTCTTCAGGCGGTCATACTGAAAATGTGGAAGATGTCTGGAGTTCGCCACTGCCTTACCTGCGAGGCGTAGTAGATTACGATCAAACATCCCCCGTTTTTCAGTGGACGAAAACGTTCTCCTCTGGAGAATTAGCGCGTCGCCTTGGCGGTGTTGGCAATATCAGATCCCTAGTCCCTGAACGAACAACACCTCGCGGACGAATTGTGACGATCAAAATTGTCGGCGATCGCGGCAGCAAAAAACTCACTGGCACTCAAATTCGTAAAGCGCTCGATCTCCGCAGTACCCTCTTTACTGTCTCGGCTGAGAATGGTATTTTTCAAGTCTTGGGACGAGGATACGGTCACGGCATCGGCCTCAGTCAGTGGGGAACCTATTATTTAGCCGAGCAAGGCGTTAACTATCAGCAAATTCTAACTCACTACTACCAAAATGCTCGTCTGAGTCAGATGTAGGACTGAGAACTTGAACGGGCAAAGGGAAAAGGGGAAGGGGGAAAAGTTATATACTAAGCTTTCCCCTTTAATTTTTTACCTTCTACCTACTGACTCCCATGCCGAGAATACAATGGTACCCCGGTCACATTGCTAAGGCAGAACGGCAACTCAAAGAACAACTCAAGCGCGTTGATGTAGTCTTAGAAGTATTGGATGCGCGAATTCCTTTGGCTTCCCATCATCCCCAGGTTCCTGAATGGATTGGTAGTAAACCGCGAATCTTGGTTCTCAATCGCGTGGATATGATTCCCGAATCGGTGCATCAGTCATGGCAAGCTTGGTTTAGACAACGGGGAGAAGTGCCTTATTTTACCAACGCTCAACACGGTCAAGGCATCAAAGCTGTCAGCAAGGCGGCACAATTAGCAGGAGTCGAGATGAACCAAAGACGGCGCGATCGCGGTATGCGTCCCCGTCCCGTCCGTGCTGTGGTCATTGGCTTTCCTAATGTCGGAAAATCGGCATTGATCAATCGTTTGTTGGGGCGTAAAGTGGTTGCTAGCGCCCGTCGTGCTGGAGTGACTCGCCAACTGCAATGGGTTCGGATTTCTGAAGAGATCGAGCTACTAGATGCACCTGGGGTCATTCCTTCTAAGTTGGAAAATCAAAAAGATGCTATCAAGTTAGCCATTTGCGAAGACATTGGCGAAGCTGCTTACGACAATCAGCACGTTGCTGCCGCTTTAGTCGATCTTTTGGTAGAACTTGCCTATGAGGGAATCTTGTCATCTCGCTATGGAATAGATCCTTTGTCCGTGACTGGAGAAGAATATATTCACGAGTTGGCAAACAGTCGTTATCAAGGAGAAACAGAACGAGCAGCGCTTCAGTTATTAAATGACTTTCGTAAAGGATTGATGGGAGCGATTCCGTTAGAATTGCCGCCGAATGTAGAGGGATAGGTTTTTCACGCTTAGCATCAGGTAATTTGTTTCTTCTAGCTGTCTCACTGTTCTCTATGTTTTAGATATTGCGCGATCGCTTCTGCTACATTGTCTTCAGGACTATAAACCCGTGGATTAGGGTTTTCAGCATGAAGTTTGTCGAGGTAAGCGTGTAAAGCTTCTTCATCCTCTCGATGTTCTAACACATAGGCGCGTAATTCAGCCTTGGTCATCGTCTTAAAGTTTGGTTTTACGCTCATACAAACCTCCACATTCGCAAAAATTCATGAACTTTTCTAACGCTTAAACTGAAATTGACTGTAGGACTGCCTCTCCATGCTTAAAATGTAATCTTAAGTTTTTCAATTAACCAAAAAAGAGGAGAACTCAATCGAGATGCCTGAATCTGGTTATACACAGGTGGTTAAGCCCTATAATGACGATCCTTTTACTGGTCATCTGGCAACCCCTATTTCTGCTTCTGGTTTCACTAAAGCTTTCATTGGGAACCTTCCTGCCTATCGCCCAGGAGTATCGCCCATCCTGCGGGGTCTAGAAATTGGCATGGCTCACGGCTATTTCCTCATCGGGCCTTGGATCTTACTCGGCCCGTTACGGGATTCAGAGTATGCTAGTCTGGGAGGTTTAATCTCAGCTTTAGCGCTGATTCTCATTGCAACTGCTTGTATGGCTAGCTACGGTCTTGTTTCTTTCCAAGGAGGACGAGCGATCGGAACTGGCGATGCAGCCATGAAATCTGCTGATGGCTGGAGCCAATTCACGGCCGGTTTCTTTCTAGGTGGTATGGGTGGCGCTTTTGTGGCCTATTTCCTCCTGAACAACTTGAATGTTGTTGACGGGATCATGCGAGGGGTATTTAACTAACTGCCCCTTTCCTTGGCATAGTAATAAACTTCTTTTAACCTCATAAATTAGGAGAATTTGAAATGACAGGTGCATACGCAGCTTCATATTTACCCTGGATTTTAATTCCTGTTGTTTGTTGGCTCATGCCTGCTGTGGTTATGGGGCTGTTATTTATTTACGTTGAAAGCGATGCCTAAAGGTGGCTAAATTTCAAGTCTCGTAGCGAACAAAAAACACTAGAAAAGCGATAGATACCTCACACCATCAGTGGGGTCTTTTTATAGAACAGTAAATAATTGCTAGATTTCTGCTTTTTGAGAAGGGCGTTGCTGAATTAGGATATGATTTTTAGAAATGCGATCGCCAGTTTATCACCAACTACAATTCACATAAAGGCTATAGTAATGAGTTTAAACGTGAATGTTTACTAATGTATGTTAATGGCATGGGTTTTCGAGCAATCGAGAGGGTTAAAGGCAAATTTTGGGACGTTCCAGTTCCTTATAGTTTCATATCTTAATTCAGCAACCAGGGTAAGCGCATTTCAAACCCTATTGACAACAAGGTTTTTCAGCTTCATTATGATGAGAGAAACAAGCGGTTAAAATCGTCAACATATAATTGTTATCCATCGCTGCTCGGTTTGATTTTTGACGATTACTTCGCTTGAATGATTGCTCCAGATTTAAAGCGTTAAGTGCGATTCGACGCAGCAATGATAGATTTTGTGGAGCATGACCGGTACGGACGCGGCAAGCGTCCTCATTGAAGGTAACATCTAAAGTCCAATGCAAGCCGTTTTCAACGCTCCAATGCAGTCTAATAGCGAGTCCGACTTTGCTCGCATCGCAGTCCAAACTAGTGAGATAAAACTGCACTTCACGAGTTGTTTGATTCCATAGATGTCTCACACGCACAACCATAACTACACATTTAAGTCCAGCCCAATCACTTTGATTGTGTAGAGGTGGGAGTTGAGAGATAGGAACACACCATATTTGCCGTTTTTCGGTACGATGATGCCCTTTTTCGACCCGTTCGTCGTAACTGTGGGGAATCCCTGAAAAATCATCTTGTAAGTGTTGCTCAAACCATTCTTTGACTTGTGCATGAAGAGTCGGATGATTCGCTTTGAGCGCTAAAACATAATCTGCTTTTGCCTTAAAAATTTGAGATGCAATTGCTGTTTGTGTACCCATTGCATCAATTGTAATAATACATCCAGCGATATCTAATAACTCTAATAACGCAGGAATTGCAGTAATTTCGTTCGATTTATCAGCTACTTTAACTTGTCCCAAAACTAGACGATGCTGACTTGACCATGCACTAACCAAGTGCAAAGCGGTTTTTCCAAGCGCTCTATCATAGGAGCCTTTGAGAGTTTTCCCATCAATGGGGATTATTTGTGCCCCTGTGTTCTCAATTATTGATTCAACCCAACTTCTAAAACATTGTTCAAATATTTTCGCATTAATACGCTCAAAAACTCGGCGAAATGTATCCGCACAAGGGATACCTTCTGGGAACTTTAAAAACTGTGACAACCACTCATATTTACTTAAACCATAATTTTCCATGTCCTCCCATCCCTTAGCTCCAGAAATGACTGAGAGTATGGCAATGATTAAAATATCTATTAATAAATGCACTCGATTTCTTTCTACACGGGGGTCTTCTATTTCACTAAAAATTAATGACATCTTGGATGTTAATGCATTGGCATTCGCTATACTTAAAGCCTTTGTCTTTTTCGCAGGTGGATTATCAGAAGAGTTGAAACCTGATGCCATGAGACTGACCCTGATGTAAAATCGACGCTTTAGTTATTA
>CAYTUO010000280.1:0-6298 GCA_964441015.1 uncultured Pleurocapsa sp. | reverse complement strand
TTATAAAAAAACTTCTGACTTCTAGCTTTTGGTTGCTGACTTCATTCTTGACCTAATTAAAAAGATAAGCGGTCGAAATAAAAGCTTTATTAAAATCCCGATAGATTGTAATTCTCCAGGAGTATTGCGAATCTTCCATCGTCCTGGACGACAAAATAGTATTTCTACTAAACGTCGATGTTGATGAAGACTCATGGCTTCAAACTTCACTATTATCTTAGGAAACTTTTCAGTTAGATTAGTATAAGTAAGTTTTCCTGGTAACTTTAATCCGTCCTGGGGAATTTCCAAAATCAGAGATTGATTTAAATCTACAATTTGTTTTAAGGCAATTTCTGCCCCTATTTCGGAAAGTTTAGTTATTATTCCCTCAAAAGTTTGATTAGCACTCGCGATCCTGACTTTTTCTCGAACAGATAACCATTCATAAATATCTAATTTAGGAATATCTAGTAATCCCAACAAAGCTACGCTAATTATTATTAAATTGTAAATATCCCAAATTAAGACGAGATCGATCTCATTTTCTGGGAGAGATAAACCCGTCATCCCTAAGCTAGCCAAAAGACTAAAAGCTGTAGCAAGAAAAAGGAGAATTAAGGGGAATGCTAAGCTCCAATTGTAGTGAAATTTGTCTCTAAAGATTCCTTTTGGAGTCACTTTGAAACCTTGTCCCCACGGATTGAGAATTGCTTTAATAACCGTAATGGCTAAGGGAAAGCAGGATACCATTGCATAAACATCAGAAAAGATCAGAGAACGCGATCGCTGATTTAACCAAGAAAAGGCACTCAGGTGGAGCAAATAATAAGGTAAGAATAAATAAATCATCTCTGGCAAAGTTACTATTAAAGGCTTGATACCAAAGAAGGTATAAAGAATAGGAATGAGGATGAAAAATAAGCGAGGAATAATCGCAAACCAAGTTAAAAATCCTTCTAAATGTCCTAATCTTTGTCGCAAGCGCAGCCCAGAAATTATCAAAGGATTAGAATTAATAAAAAATCCCTGTAGCGTTCCTCTTGCCCAACGCACTCTTTGTCTAATATGAGCAGACATACTTTCTGCTGCTAATCCAGCACTGAGTTTTTCATTTAAATACACTAATTCATAACCCTTTGCAGACAGACGAACTCCTGTATAGTAATCTTCACTAATAGAATCTGTCACAAAACAACCAACTTCTAAAAGAGAATTGCGTCTAACCAGAAAAGAGGTTCCCGCACAAACAACGCTACCTGCTCCATCTTTTATCGGCTGAATTTGCCGATAAAAAATTTCTTCTTCAGATGGCACAATCTCTTCTATTCCCAAATTTTTGGCAAGGGGATCGGGATTGTAAAAACTTTGAGGCGTTTGCACCAGGGCTATTTTTTCATTTTGAAAAAAGCCTACTGTCCGAGTCAAGAAGTTTTTGGTTGGAATAAAATCCGCATCAAAAACAACGATTAATTCTCCTTTTGTTCTTGTAATAGCATGGTTTAAATTTCCGGCTTTGGCATGACGATTATCCGATCGCGTCAGATAATAACAGCCCAGTTCTCTAGCCAATCGTTTAATTTCTGATCTTTTAGTATCGTCTAATAAATACACTTTTTTGTTGGGATAATCTAAGGCTTGACACCCCATAATTGTGCGTCTTAAAACAAATTCTGGCTCATTATAAGTCGGAATTAAAATATCAACTGAGGGTTGATAAGTTCCTGCTTTTACGGCTTGACTGTATTGGTCAGCTTGAGAACGACGATCTGTTATCCCCAGCATTAAATAGAGTTGGATAGTCCCTCCAGCAATCACCATCATTTCCAGAAAAAGTAATGCCAAAGTAAAAACCCCATCGAGGGGATTAGAAAGATTCAGCGTTGAGAGCGATCGCCAAAAAATATATCGAATGGTTAACGCTAATAAAATCGAGATAATTATCGCTCGCGACCAAGTTTTTGGTTGAGGTGATAACTTCATCACGGTATAGGCGATACAAAAAAGAATTATGGTTGGTAAAAACAAAAAATAGGGGTCGCTAAACTCCGGTGCCGTTAACCAAAATGGTGGATTTTCTTGCCAGAAATGTAATTGTTCAAAAAGTTCTGAAATCGTTTTCTCTCTAAGAAACCATGCAGTAGCGAACGTTCCAAAAAACCCGATTATTCCTAAAAATATTAGGGTAGTTGTCTGGAGTGGAAAAATTGAGGTAAAAGGAAAGAAGATTGAGCGTTTTCGACTGACATCTCCAACGGGTTTGAAGGTTTGCATGATAACCCACAATTGATAATGAGTGATAACCCAATTTAGCGCTAGGACTTCTCGTGCTGAGATAGCATGAGTTAGTCTCTAACTTTAAGTTAATTTTAGTTAATTTTACACATCTTAATCAAAAATCGGGTAAGCACTGCGAATTCCTCGCTTACCAGCTTGACCATTCAAAATCTACCCTCTGCCCTCTGCCCTCCTTCAACCGTCGCGCACTGACCCGATAATGGTAAAGTCGTAACAAGTCATCTTAAAAGCTTTTTTATCAAAAGACAAATTTCCTTAAGATACCAACGATTGAGGTTATGAGTATTACCCCCGAATCAATTCAACAATTACTTAATTCAGAAAATTTTGGCGATCGCCTTAAAGGCATCAATCAATTGCGCCAGCTAGATCCCCAAATAGCTTTTCCCATGATCGTGCCTCTGGTGGCAGATCCAAACCCGCGCATTCGCTATGCCGCAGTTAGCCAGTTCGACACTTTGGGACACCAAGACTTAGAGACTGCCTTGTCAGTGTTGCGCGATCGCCTGTTCAATGACTCAGAAGTTGATGTCCAATCTGCCGCCGCCGATGCCCTGGGCGGACTAAAATTAACAGAAGCTTTTGAAGACTTAAAGAAAATATATCATCAAACCTCTGAATGGTTACTCCAATTTAGTATTATCGCTGCTTTAGGAGAATTAGGCGATCCGCGAGGCTTTGACTTACTCCAAGAAGCGTTAGAAAGTGACAATAGTCTGCTGAAAACAGCCGCCATCAGTTCTTTAGGAGAATTAGGCGATCCCCGCGCCGTCGCACTTTTAGTTCCTTTTGCTTCCGATGAAGACTGGCAGATACGACATCGTTTAGCGCAAGCTCTCGGTCACTTAGGCGGTTCGGAGGCTCGTACAACGCTAGAAAAATTAGCTCAAGATAGCGTAGAAGCTGTGGCACGAGAAGCAACAAATTACCTGAGTCAATAGTCATTAGCAGTTACCGGTTTTTAGTCATTATCTAACTCCTGAATTCTGGTAGCTAAAAACTAACTGGCAAGGTTACTATGATGAGGAACTTTCAAGGCGATCGCTTAGAAACCATAGTGCAAATTCTCCCTAAAGTCACTCTATTGTTGACAATTAGCTTATTAATGAGCGGATTAGCCTCGATTGCTCCGGTAGAGGCCCAAGTAGGCAGTTCCTTACTCTCTCGCCAGCAACAACTAGAACAGCTAAGAGAGTTATTGCGCTTGGGACGCGAATATGCCGAAGCGGGAGATTATGGGAATGCTATTGCGATTTACGAGCGAGCCGCTTATTTAGACGCAGAAAATCCCAAGATTTTTTCTGGAATTGGCTACTTACAAGCTCGTCAGGGGAATTATGATTCAGCAGCTAAAGCCTATCAACAAGCTCTATCCCTCGATCCCAATAATCCAGAGTTGTATTATGCCTTGGGCTACAGTCTCGCCAATGTGGGAGATAACGAGAATGCGGCGGTTGCCTATTACTATGCAATACAACTCGAACCCAAAGATGTCAAAAACTATATTGGTTTAGGAGTAGTCCTGCTGCGTCAGGGAGATTATCAAGGGGCAAGCGATGCTTACCGACGGGTGATTGCACTTGAGCCAAATAACAGACAAGCTTATGAAATCATGGGTTCGGCCCTAATCCAGCAACAAAAAACGGAAGAAGCCATTCAATTTTTAGAAGAATCACTCCAGCGCTTTCCCAATAGCAGCGAGTTGCGAGTGCAACTTTCCAGTGCCTTTTTGAGCAAGGGAGATACGGAGGCCGGATTAAATCTTCTGCAAGAGTCAGCGCAGCTAGATCCGAGCAATTTATCAATCCAGATGAAAATTGGCAATATCCTAGAAAAACAACAGGATTTGACGGGAGCATTAACAGCTTATCAACGAGTCTCTTATCTGGAACCTAAATCGGTAGAAGCCAAAACAGCAGTTGCTCGCATTTTCTTGGCCCAAAAAGATTATTTAGGCGCGATTGTCGCTTATAAGGATCTGCTCGAACTCGAACCGCAAAATGCCAACACTTATTACAATTTGGGAATTGCTCTCAAAGAAAGAGAACGAGAGGATGAGGCAAAAGAAGCTGCGAATCAAGCTTTAGCACTCTACCAGAGTCAAGGCAATCAGCAAGGGGTTGAAAAAGCCAAAAAATTATTAGAGGAACTTTAAATGAGATTTAGAGATATTTTTGCAGGATTTCTAGAGTCGCTTGTCCGGTTTTTGCCCAGCTAAATTGGCTGGCACGTTGTAGGCTAAGAAGGCTCAAGCGCGATCTCAATTCGGAATCTTTTGCTATAGCTTGCATGGCTGCTGCAATTTCTGCAACGTTGTAAGGATTAATGAGTAATGCCGCACCTCCCGCCACTTCTGGTAAAGAAGAGAGATTAGAAGTAATGACAGGAGTTCCACAGGCCATCGCTTCCAACACCGGAAGACCAAACCCCTCCCATAGCGTCGGGAAAACTAATGCTAAAGCTTGATTCAACAAGACGGGTAGTTGCTCGTAAGGGACGTAATCGAGAAATTTGACGCGATCGCTCAAACCCAGTTCCTCAGCTTGGCGTTGAAGTTTTGGCGTATAGCGTTTGTCAGGCGGCCCCGCTAACCACAGTTGATAGTCACGGGGAATTTTAGCAAAAGCCTCAATGAGACGATGTAAATTCTTATACGGATCGTGACGGCCGAGATAGAGAAAATAAGGTAACGCGCGATTTAATTGATTTAATTTCCTAAAATAATGACTGTCATAGGCCAGAAGAATCGGCGTAATTTTTTCTGACGAAATCCCATAAAAATCAGCGATATCTCTAGCAGTAGCAGTAGAGTTACCAATAATATGTTCTGCTTGCTTGAGAACTTGGGGAATATAGTAACGAAAATAGGGAGTCAGGGGAGACAAACGTTTGGGAAAGCGCAACGGAATTAGGTCATGAACCATCACGACAAAACGGCAATTAGCAGATAGAGGTGCTTCTGGGATTGGAGAAAATAAAAGGTGAGACTGCAATTTTTTATAGATTTGCGGCAGGTTAAATTGAGTCCAGACAAGACGGTCAAAATGTCCTTTTGTTCCTTGAGCAGGAGTAAGATTATCTGGGACAGGATAGCAGTTAAATTCGGGGTATCTTTGAGCAGTTAATAAAGTCGGTTGAAGAGATTTTAAATAGGGAAAAAGATTTTTGGCATAATTGCTAATGCCTGTCGGTTGGGAGAACAGGATAGATAAATTTACTAATAAGTAGTTGGTCATAATTAAACATAGAATAAGCTAAGCTATTTAAAATTAAAAATTTCCCCCCACCTAAGACTATTTAAAGCAGAGGGAAATGTATTAACAAAATACTGACAATTAACCAAGCAACTCAACAGCACGCTTCGCTAAATTTTCTGCCGTCAAACCATTGAACGCCATAATTTGACCTGCACTTGCCGTTGTCTCGCCTCGCTTCCAAGCGAAAAGATCGCGCTTTACGGAACTTCGCAACATAACAGGTTCTAACATGGCACTCGTACCGCCCGTTACGCCAATTAAGGCATCGCCGCCAAACAAGCCCTCAAACCCCTCATCATCTAAGAAATGGCTGTCAGGTTCTTTGCAAGTTTGCCATGCCACATCGTCGGGACGATACAGGCGACGGGGACTGATAATTGAAACAATTCGTACCCCAATCCCTTCATTTTCTAGATGGATTGCTGCATCAAACACGGGAATCAAAGTCATATCGCCAACAACGGCAAAGGCAACTTTCTTCTTCCCTTCCGTTTCGTGCAACACCACGCCGCCATCTTGCAATGCTTGACGGGTTTGTTCTAGTGTCGTGAGGACGGGTAAGGCCGACTTACTTGCCGTAATGGTAATTCCCTTATTCTTGGTTCCTAGCGCCCATTCATAGCAAACTTGAATGCTATTGGCATCGCAGGGAAATAGGGGAAAGACGTTCCCATTACGCATCATGGCAGCAAAGTAATTTTCAATTTCTGGACGTTGATGAGTCCATCCGTTGCGTCCTTGTTCTAATGCCCCTGCCGTGAATA
>CAYTUO010000279.1:0-6320 GCA_964441015.1 uncultured Pleurocapsa sp. | reverse complement strand
CGAGAAAAATCTTAGACAGACACCCAGAAGCGACAGAAGAAAACAATCCTGAAGTTTGGGAAGCTTTGTATGCGGCTGAGGGATCGGATTGGTTTTGGTGGTTTGGGGACGGTCATTCATCTAATCAGGATGCCATGTTCGACCAACTCTTCCGAGAACATCTCTGCGCTATTTACCGCGCCCTTAACGAACCCGTTCCCTCACAGTTATATCAATTCGTCGAAGAGCATGAGGCGAAAGCAGAACATCGACCGCAAGGTTTTATTCATCCCATCATTGATGGTTGTGGCGACGAGCAAGATTGGGATAAAGCGGGTCGCATCGAAATCGGCGGTGCGAGGGGTACGATGCATCGAAGTAGCGAGATTCAGCGCTTATTTTATGGTTTGGATCACTTGAATTTTTATCTGCGCCTAGATTTCAAAACGGGAGTTAAACCTGGTCGCGATTTGCCTGGCGAACTGCATTTACTTTGGTATTATCCTGGCATGACGGGACATAATAGTCCTATTCCTTTGTCTGATTTACCCGATCTCGCTCCACTCAACTATTTATTTCACCATCATCTAGGGATTAATTTGCAAACAGGCTCTATTTGGTTAGAAGAAGCCCAAGAAGACTTTCGCTGGCATCCCAGAGCAACTCGTGCCGATATGTCTTTCAAGCAATGCTTAGAGATCGCTGTGCCGTGGGCAGACTTGCATATAGAACCCGACTTTTCTCTGCACCTGATCGCCATTTTAGCAGATCGCGGCGAGTTTCGCAGTTATTTGCCAGAAAATAGTCTAGTCATGTTGCAAGCACCGTAGCGATAAATAGCTTAACAACTCCAAGTTTAACAGGGAGCGAAAACGCTCGCCTGTTAGTTTATTTTTTGGTCTAAGTTCCAGTTATTAGTTGTTAGAGGAATGGTTTCTTCTATTGATTTACTTCAGACCTTAAATTTAAATTCCTGCTTCTGGTTGAAATTTGTAACATAAATTTATAGTGACTGGTGATTGGTGATTGGTAAGTGGATCAATCCAAAATCCTTTCATCTAAAATCCAAAATCTGATAACTGATACTAGCGATCGCACTTTTTATAAAATTTTGTTACATTACGACCAGTTAACTTGCTTCTTTTTTCCGATTGTGATTCGAGTAAAAAGCGCCCCCGATAAGAAATTCCTGGGTTTGATCGGTGCGAGCGATCGCTATCCCGTTCGTTAGGGTTCTCGTTAATAATTAAGTTGGACGAGTTCTCTGACTTGAATTGAGATCGATCGTTATGTCACGAGTTGCTTTAATAACGGGGGCTGCAAGCGGCATCGGTCGCGCTTGTGCTAAAAAACTAGCAGAACAAGACGTAAAAGTCGTTATCGTAGACCTCGATCCCGATCAAGGAAATGCGGTAGCTGCTCAGTTGAATGGTAGCTTTGTCAGCGCCGACTTAAGCAAACGCGAAGACTGTAAGCTGGCAGTTGAAGAAACTATAAAGCGCTACGGTCAACTGGACATCTTAATTAATAATGCAGGCTTCCAGCACATAGATCCCATTGCTGATTTCCCAGAAGACACCTGGGAGAAAATGATAGCGGTGATGCTCACGGCTCCTTTTTTGTTGACCAAATATGCTTGGTCTTACCTGATTGAGTCGGGATGCGGACGCATCGTCAATATTGGCAGCGTTCACAGTTTAACTGCCAGTCCCTTTAAAAGTGGCTACGTTACCGCCAAGCATGGTCTTGTAGGCTTCACAAAAGTCGTCGCTTTGGAGGGGGGCGAACATGGACTAACTTGTAATACTATCTGTCCAGCTTACGTGAGAACGCCTTTAGTCGAAAAGCAGATTGAAGCTCAGTCACGCACTCTCGGCATTTCGCCAGAAGAAGTAGAAGCAAAGGTGTTCTTAGAGAAAACTGTTATCAAAAAACTCCTCGAACCAGAAGATGTCGCTAACTACGTGGCTTTTTTATGTTCCCAAGAAGCTTGGGCGATAACAGGTTCGGTACAAGCGATTGATATGGGCTGGACGGCACACTAATATCAGTTGTCAGTAATCAGCGATCAGTGTTATTAGTCATGAGTGTGAGCGTCTCGCTTATGACCATTTTAGTCGCACTACATATTATGGCTAAATTAAACAGATTTGATATCAGGAATATGCAAGACATCATCGCTAAAGGTAATCCGATAAGTGGCGTTACTGTCAATATCGGGCAAATTTTCTTCCTGAGTTAACTGATTTCCACCTGTGCTGGCCAGTGGCACAGTGAAAATGACTTGACTTTGTGGCAATGGAGTATCATTTTTTAGGTGGTCATACATGAGGTCTAGCGCTTGAGTGAGATAATAATGCAGAGGAATGTGCGTATCTAGATCGAACACTTGATTAAGCGCATCTAGGTGATGGGCATTAGTGACTTCAAGATAAACCAGTTTACTGTCGTTCCCTTCGATTTTTTGATTTAAACCGTAATAAGAACGAGACGTAAAATTAACGTGAAGCAGCGCATCATCTCGACCATGAATGATCATTGCTGGTTTGCCTTGTAAATTGCCACTGCCTAAAATTTCCTGAATTCCTGTTTGTACGCGATGAAAATGGGTAGCTGCTCCGCCGCTTAAGAGAATACCTGTATCTATCGTTACCCCAGTCGTCCCTGTCGCCAATTGTCGCAAACATAAGGCTCCCTGTAGATAATCATCTAGGTTATTGTTCGCATCAAGACCATAGCGAAAGTGTATCCCGGCACCGTTATTGCCATCATTGTTAATTAAGTTCGTTCTGTTGCTAGGGGGAATACCGTTGCTTGCTGAGAAATCATTGGCTAAATCGGCTTTGGGTTTGTCGCTAGGAGGATTGCTGCCATTGCTGCTGGCGTAACTGTAACCGCATAGATTATCTACCACGCTAAAACGTCCGTAAGCATTTGCGTAGAAGGGTGCAATTGCGGCATAGACAAAAGAAGCGTTATAAAGGTGAGCGATGGTATTAGTGCTTTCTAGAGTTCCATAGTCATTCAGACGTTTTTGAGATTCGGCAATTTGTTCTGCTAAGGTATTGCTGTTTAACCAACCTGCTTCGCGCAAGGCGGCACAACGTCCGGGTGTCCCTGCCAAAAATCCGCCGCTTTCTGGGTTTCCTTTCGCCGGGTTCCAACCCAGCGCGATCGCAACTCCGGCACTGGCACAAGGTTGATATATATTGTAATAAGTGATGTAGTCAAATAGCGGCTTGCCATGTACGCTATTCGGAAAAATTTTATCTCCCTGCTGGATACTAAAACCTTGCTCATCAGGTAGCTTACGCGGATTGATATTGGGTTCCGAGACAACTACGCCATCAATTAATCCCTCGAAGTCCTGTTCAGCAGCGCGTAAGGAAGCAGCACCGCCGTTGGAGATGCCGGAGGCAATAATGCTCGCGTTTTCTGGCGTGATGGTTTTTAAGACCTCTGAACCTGAAGCTAATCCAAAGTTTTCTCCAAGATTGAGAATATAATAAGCAAATTCTATGGCATTTAGCACATTTTGGCCCCAATCAGCTTCGGGATTTTGTTGCGAGTGGGCGTGCTTGTAGGCAATACGGCAAGGATAGTTCGCGTTATAGGTTGCCAAGTCCATTTCTGCCGTACCTTGGGCGATAAAATTGGCATGGTTACCTACTTCAGTGACGGTGCCTCGCCTGCCATCGATCAGATTGACAGTATCGGTGTTGAGATCGTGTACGCCTATGCCCGTGCCTTTATCGGTGTAGACGACAGCACAGCGATTTTTTAAGCCCCATTCTCCTACTGCGATCGCGCCATACACGCCACGAGAACCAGGAGAGGGAGCAACGAGTATACAAGGATTGTCGCGGTCAAAATTATCGGGAATCTGTACCATCAGGGTGACATTTTTCCGCCCACTGCCATCATCTGCATAAGCCATATATTCTTTTCCAGCTACTTTGCCATCGCTGCGCGGGGTGGAAAATCGACCGGGTACGGCGGGCCCGTACAAAGTGCCATAACCAGCTTGGGCGCGTAAATCTACCAGTGATTTGTATTGATTGATAATAGTCGCTCGGCGAATTTCTGCTGGGGTGGGATTTTCGGGGTCGGCTGCGGTTGGAGGCGAATCCATCAAACCCACTTGCCCTACGCCTGCGGTTAACAAGTCGTCACTAACGCCATCATAGTAGCGCATTGTAATAGCACCACTAATGAAAGATGGTAAGGTATTGATTTGATCGGCTTGTGCCATTTTCCTCTATCCTTTCCTTTACAGGACTAACGAGAGGGAAAAACTAATCACTAATCAATCAAAATATCATCTTTAAATTTTTCAATGTCGTACTGCCATTCTATATTCGGCATTGCTTCAAAGGCTTGACGTACAAAGTCTTCCCATAATTTACGCATTTTGGCTAAATAGGGATCTCCCAAGCGCAATTCTAGGGTGTGACGAATGACAAAACTGTTGGCTTCATACATCACTAAATAGATCGGCGGGCCAACAGAAATATTAGATTTCATCGTCGAGTCAATTGAGAGAAGAGCGCATTTGGCGACGGCTTCTAGAGGCGTATCGTAGGTGATAGTGCGATCGAGAATGGGTTTGCCGTATTTAGTTTCTCCTATTTGTAAAAACGGCGTTTCCCTAGTTGCCTGAATAAAATTGCCTTGAGGATAAATTAAGTAAAGTTGAGGTTCTTCTCCCTTAATTTGTCCTCCTAATAAAAAGTTGCATTGAAAATCAATATTATCTTTTTCTAACCATTGACGATCGCGATCTTGAATTTGCCGACTTTTCTTGCCAACATAACGAGCCAGATCGTACATACTTGAGAGAGTATACAGATTGACTTCTTCGTGGTTTTGGATATCTCGCTGTAATTCCGCGATCGCTCCCTGCGTCATCGAGAGATTCCCAGAGGTGCAAATCAAAATCGCTCGTTCTCCGGTAATAGAAAAATCGTAGAGTTTCTTATAAGCAGAAATGTAGTCAACTCCAGCATTAGTGCGGGAGTCGGCCGCCATCACGATTCCAAAGCGATTGATGATTCCTAAACAATAAGTCATTCTATTCTGGGTATGAAATTGATTTTTTCCTCTCTCAAATATTGACCTTCTGTAAGTTCTGGCGAGGATTATAGCTGCGGATAGAGCGAAGTTTTTCGTAGTATTCGCGTTCGGTAGCGCTGAGATTTTTAGGCGTATCGATCACAATTTTGACTAACAGATCGCTGCGTCCGTCTTTGGCATGAACCCATCCTTTCCCCCGCAGTCGCAAGGATTGACCGGAACGAATGCCAGGAGGCACCTTGACTGTCACCATCCCATCGGGAGTAGGAACGTCAATAGAGGCTCCTAAAACGGCTTCATCCGGTGCGATCGGCACTTCGCAGACCAAGTGATCGCCCTCGAATTGGAAGAAGGGATGAGGCTCTAATTCAACATTAAGGTAAAGATCGCCCCGTTGTTGCGTGTAAGGACTTACCTGACCTTTTCCTCGTATGCGAATGCGACTGCCAGGTTTTGCCCCAGGGGGAATGCGAACGTCGATGATTTCAGTCCCCAGATTAAGGCGTTTCTGGACTCCGCGAAAAGCTTCGGAAAAAGTGAGACGAATACTGGCCTCTCTATCGGCAGCAGGCGCTTGCGTGCCAAAACCGCCAAAGCCTCCAAAATCGGTGTATCCGCCAGGTTTTCCTCCGGTTGTCGTGCGGTAGCTATAAGTCTGACCTTGAGTACCGCCAGGGCCCGAAACGCGACCGAGTAACTCGTTAATAAATTCTTCAAAATTAGCGAATTGACCGAAGTCAAAGCCGCCGAAATCTACACCTGCACCTCCTGGCGACCATCCTCCTGCTTGTCCGGCTTGTTTCCAATACTGGCCGAATTGGTCGTATTTTTTGCGCTTGTCAGAATCGGACAAAACTTCGTAAGCTTCGCTGATTTCTTTGAAGCGATCTTCTGCTTTTTTATCGCCAGGATTGCGATCGGGATGGTATTTAACGGCTAGTTTGCGGAAAGCTTTTTTAATCTCCTCTGCACTAGCACTTTTGCTGACCCCCAGAATGGCGTAATAGTCTTTGAAGTCAGTCGAAGCCATTATATAAATATCTCCTCTTTAGTTACTGAATAATTCGCCTTTACCAAGCGTAAGGATTTAACAGTTAATGAGTTAAGAATAATAACTTTTTCTGAGAATTCCTCTTCATATAGAGTAACAAAACCATCAACTGAATTCAGTTCGGTTCTTCCTCTCTGAGGCAAGGGCAATTTCCGTACCAACGATGGAGCTAGATTTAATCACTGATTTCTTTTCTAAAGTTTATTAAAGCTGTTGG
>CAYTUO010000278.1:0-6325 GCA_964441015.1 uncultured Pleurocapsa sp. | reverse complement strand
ATTGTTACTGATGTAGCTTCAGTTAAAGTACCCATTGTCCGAGATTGTTTGAGCCTTATCGAAGAACATCAAAAACATTCCCAGTCCAAGATTTATTTTATTGGCGGACATCCTATGGCTGGAACAGAAAAAAGTGGGATTGAAGCGGCTAAAAAAGATTTATTTAAGGGAGCTTCTTATGTTTTTACCCCTACAGATAAAACAGCCAAAACTCTCGAAAATGTCAAAAAACTCCGAGACATGGCTGAAAATAATCTGGGTTCGATCATTTATGAATGTTCTCCAACCGAACACGATCGCGCCGTTGCTTGGATTTCCCATTTACCTGTCATGATTAGTGCAAGTTTAATTGATGCTTGTACGAAAGAAACTGACCAAAAAGTTTTAGAATTAGCAAAACAGTTAGCGAGTTCGGGTTTTCGCGATACTAGTCGCGTTGGCGGGGGAAATCCAGAATTAGGTTTAATGATGGCGGAATATAATCAAGAAAATTTGTTGCGATCTCTCTCTCAATACCGTCATAGTTTAGATCGATTGATCGAACTCATCGAACAAAAAAATTGGGATAGGATTAAACAAGTCCTGCTCTCTACTCAAGCATCGCGACCTGAATTTTTATCATGAGTAATTAAGCGGATTTAAGCTCAAAAATCCCAGAAAATGACCAAAAAATTCAAAATGCAAGAGGCAAGAATCCGTCGCGAAGCGACTGACTCTTCTTTGCTATTTTTGCTGGTTATTGCAAGCCTAACCAGGATAATAAGCCTTGTTTAGTAATATACTCGATCAGGATAGTCAGCACAAAGCCAACCATTGCTGCACGGCCGTTTAAGCGTTCTGCATATTCGTTAAAGCCAAATTTAGGTTCTTCTAACTTAGGAGTTTGGGTGGGTTGGAGTTCTGCCATGACTTTTTGCTTTTTTTTGCACTCAATGTTACATTTCTTTACTTTACTATTTTAAAACAAATTCGGTTCAGTTAACCCTTTGAGCGATCGCCCTTTTTCCGCTTCTGTGAGTCCTTTACTTTGAATTAAGACAGCAAATCCGCCTAATCCTGCGGGATCGATTAACTGATGCAGTGCATCGCGACGTTGCAAAACTTGCTGAAAATGGTATTTTCCACTCGAAAGATCGCAGAGGCGATCTCCCAATCCCAACGCCATCAAGAACATCCCCTGTTGCGTAAATCCTATTTTCTGCAAACTGCATAATTCTCCCTGACGTTCTAGGGCGGTAAAATCGACATGAGCAGTAATATCCTGATAGCCAATATTGATATAGGGATTGTTATGACGGCGATGTTGATAATAGCATTGTAAAGTGCCTCGATTTCGTTGCGGATGATAGTAACGTCGGGCATTATAGCCATAATCAATGGTTAAAAGATAGCCTCGTTTTAACTTTTTAGAAACCGTCTCTAACCAATCCAAAGCTGATAGATTGACTTCTGTGCGATAGCCCTCTGGATAGTCATCAGAGGGTAAGTTTACATCAATTAATTTAAAATAATCTGCCAGTTTAGAAGTAGAAAGATCGTCGATAATTTCTGTTAATTTACCTTCCCAATAAGTGACATAAATTTCCTTTAATTGACCTGACGCGATCGCAACTTGATGAACTGGTAAAGCATCAACCAATTCATTACTAAACAGACAACCAATAATTGATTCTTCTTGAATATCTGACCAAGACTTCCAGGATAATTTTTTATTATTTTCTCCAAGCCATACTTTTAATTGCTCTTGCTGTCGGTTAATCAATCCCTCTGCTTGCTCAATAATAATGTATTCAACCGCTTTAAATAAATCCGAATAATTCTGTTTTAGATAAGCCAATATATCTGAAGTCAATACTCCAGAACCCGCACCCATTTCTACCAACCAAAAAGGATTTGAATGTCCTAATATCTGCCAAATTTCAACCAATTGCTCGGCCAATAATTCACCAAAATCTGCGCCTAGAGAAGAAGAAGTAAAAAAGTCACCTTGAGAGCCAATTTCGACAGTACCAGAAGAATAATAACCATACTGAGGATGGTATAAAACCAAGTCCATATACTCAGCAAAAGTAATGCGTTGATCTGGAGTCGCAGCAATGCGATCGCGAATAAAATTGATTAAAGGTTGTGACTTGAAATTTTTCGACATCTACAATACTTAACCTTCTCAGCCATATTAAAAACTATTTAGAATTGATCGCGATCGCACTTGTTTCTCTTCCTCATCAAAAAACGTTGTAAATAATCATTAAATCAGAAATTTTTGGATTCTACGGTGCTATAAATAAAACTACTCGAAATTTAGGATAAGAAGGAAGCTATTATGACTTCATCCTACAAAAATCGCTGCGAACTTAAAGGGATGTTGGCGATCGCGGTCTTGATAGAAGTGGCGATCGCATCGATAGCTGACTGTGTTTTAGCGCAAAGCCAGATTATACCAGATAACACGCTACCTGAGAAATCGATTGTTACCCCCAACTATCAAGATCTTACCGTTGAAGTTATTAGTGGCGGAACACAGCAAGGAACTAACTTGTTCCATAGTTTTCGAGAATTTAACGTCAGTGAAGGGAGAGGAGCTTATTTTTATAGTCCAAATAATGCGATCGCAAATATTTTAGCAAGAGTAACCGGAACTAATCCCTCAGAAATTCTCGGTAAGCTAGGAACTTTTGGCAATTCTCAACCTAATTTGTTTTTGATGAATCCCAATGGCATTATTTTTGGACAAAATGCCTCTTTAGACGTGCAGGGTGCTTTTGTTGCGACTACAGCTAATGCGATTCAATTTGGGAATCAAGGTTTTTTTAGTGCTACCAATCCTCAATCTCCTACTTTACTAACAGTTAATCCTTCTGCTTTTTTCTTCAATCAAATTCAAGCTGCACAGATTAAAAATCAGTCGAGTTTACAAGTACCAAACGGTCAAAGTTTGCTGCTAGTCGGTGGAGATATTAACCTTGAGGGAGGCAAATTGTTTGCGCCTGGGGGACGGGTTGAATTAGCAAGTGTTGGAGAAGCGGGAACAGTAGGATTAAATATAAATAATAACCTGCTAAATTTAGCTGTTCCAGAAAGTATAGCAGGGGCAAATATATCTCTTACTAAAGGTGCTGAGATTAATGTACGTGCGGGTGGTGGTGGCGATATTACGATTAATGCTCAAAACTTGACAGTAGATGGAGCAAGTAATATTAGAGCAGGAATTGCTGAAGGATTGGGTTCAGCTAATGCTCAAGCAGGCAATATTGAGATTAAGGCAAAAGAAAATATTACTCTTAGCAATGGAAGTTCTATTAGTAATCTAATAGTAGACAAAGCCAAAGGAAATGGAGGAAATATTAACATCGCTACTAACAACCTTTCTTTAAGCAATAATGCTTTCCTAAACACGGGAACAGCCGGTGAAGGCGATGCAGGCAATATTAATATTAAAGCTACAGAATCTGTTTATTTAGATAGCAGTACTATTGCAAGTGGGATAGTAAGAAAAGGTATAGGTAACGGCGGAAATATTGACATTGAGACAGATTTACTAACGCTTGATAATGTTGCCATTCTTTATGTATTTGGTGCAGGAGGAGGAAGTATTCTCGTTAATGCCCGCAATGTAGATATTTTGGGAGGTAGTATAATTCGTGGCGGTATAGTACAAGGAACAATAGACACTCAAGCAGGCAACATTGAGATTAATGCCACAGAAAAGATAAAACTTGAGGGAAATTCAACTAATCCGACTGCAATTATTGAGGGTGCATTTGCAAATGGAAATGCAGGAGATGTGGTTATCAATACCAAAATTCTTGAAGGAAGTGGGAATTTTTTAATAGATTCGGTGCTGCTTGCAGGACAAGGAAATGCAGGTAATATAACTATTACCGCGACAGAGAAAATTTCTTTGTTAGGGGATTCGATAACTGACGAAGATGGAATAACAACTTCTCTAGGATTGATTAGCACTTCAGTATTAGGGTCAGACAAAGGTAACGCAGGTAATATTTCCATTACTACCCCTTCTCTGCTTTTGGTAAATTCTAGTATTAATAGCAATATTGCAGAAGAAGCAGCAGGAAATGGAGGAAACATCCAAATTAATGCTACTAATTCTCTTAGTGCAACTGGTAGCTCGTTAATTTCAGCTTCTAATAGTGGTTTGGGAAATGGGGGAAATATAGTTATTAATGCTCCTACTGGAACTGTTACTTTTGATGGAGCAAAAATTGGTACCACTGTATTTCAGCCCACTAATTTAGGTCAGGGTGGAGATATTGTTGTTAGAGCGCGTAATTTTTCCTTATCTAATAATGCTCAACTAAATTCTTTTACTTTTGGAAAAGGGAATGCAGGCGATATTGAGATTCAAGCAACAGATTCGGTTTCTGTCAGCAGTCAGTCGCTTCTGAACGCCAGTACTTTGGGTGCGGGAAACGCAGGAAATATAAGTATTGAAGCACCAAATGGAACTGTTTCCTTTGATGGATTATTTACTCTAGCAAGTACTTCTGTAGTTCTAGAACCGACAACAAACCTTGGAGCGACTGGTCAGGGTGGGGATATATTCATTAAAGCGCGATCGCTCTCTCTCACAAATGGGGCTATATTAAGTACTCATACAATAGGACGAGAAGGAGCTAATGGAGGCAACATTGAAGTAAACGTCTCTGATTCGGTTTCGGTTAGCGGAGGAGCAGGGTTTAGTTCGGCAACTGCCGGACAAGGAAATGCAGGTAAAGTAACTATTACTGCTGGTGGTGCAGTCTCTTTCGATGGGACACTAGTAGTAGATAAGAACAACCCTATCCTTAACAATCCTAATGCTCCTATTCCTTTCAATTTTTTCGCTGAAGGAACGCTAGTTAATAATAAATTTCTGTTGCTGTTTAGTGGAATAGAGAATTTAGTAGCTTCGTCAACTAATTTGCAAGGTATTGGTAGGGGTGGTGATATTAATATAACTGCCCAATCACTTTCTCTAACCAATGGCGCTCTTATAAATGCTAGTACTAATGGCAAAGGCGATGCGGGGAATATCAACATTGATGTTCGCGATGGAGTAACTCTCTCTGGATTTACTACCGTTAATTTAGATGGTGTTGATGTCGGTTCTTTCAATACAATTGGCACCGCAGTAGCGGAAGCAGGAGTAGGTCTGGGGGGTAATATTACGATCAAAGCGCGATCGCTGACGATGAACGATTTCAGTGCAATTATTGCCAGTACTTCTGGGCAGGGGAAAGCAGGAAATATCGACCTGCAAGTTGATGACTCGGTTACTCTCGCTAACGCAAGTGTAATTAGAAGCGCAGTGGAGCAAGGCGGTGTCGGGGATGGAGGCAATATAGATCTAAGCGGACGTTCTCTAACTCTCATAGATGGTGGTGAAATTATTGCCACTGTTAACGAGCAAGCATTTAATTTGCCTGCGGCTAGAGGAAATGGAGGAAATATTCGCATCAATACGACTGATTTTGTCAATATTTCTGGTTTTAATTCCATTCGATTTCCCAATCGCAATCTCAACAATCTCGAAGAAATTCCTACCGAAGGATTTATAAGCGGATTATTTGTCAATACCGAAACAGGAACGAGTGGTTCTGCGGGAACAATTACGGTTACGACTGGTGACTTTCGGATAGCAGATGGTGCAATAGTGAAAGCTTCAACTGCTAATGATTTCAATGCAGGTAGCATTACTATTAATGCCAAAACCTTTGAAGCGACTCGTGGCGGACAAATTATCAGTAGCACTGATAGCGGTGGAACTGCTGGCAACATCAATCTAAATATTAGCGACAGCTTTACGCTTTCCGATCGCGATCCTACTTATACTGACCGATTAGCTCGATTTGGTGTAGATATAGTTGGCGATCAGGGGGGAGGAAGTGGGGTATTTGCCGATACATCCCCTCAATCGACAGGTCAAGGTGGAAATATAACCATCAACACCGGAGAATTCACGATTCGTGACGGCGCTCAAGTAACTGCCAGTAGCCAAGGAACGGGCGATGCAGGAAATATTAACCAAATTGGCGCTCGGAACTTAACTCTAGATAATGGCTCAATTACCACCACTAGCCCTTCAGGGAATGGCGGCAATATTGAAAACTTGCAAGTGCAAAACGTCTTGTTATTACGCAACGGCTCGCAAATCTCAACTACGGCAGGGACGCAACAAAGTGGCGGTGGCGATGGCGGTAATATTAACCTTAAGGCAGGCTTCATCATTGCTATCCCGAATGAAAATAACAAGATTACTGCTAATGCCTTTCAAGGAAGCGGAGGCACGATTAACATTACTACCAACGGGATTTTTGGGCTAGCT
>CAYTUO010000277.1:0-6337 GCA_964441015.1 uncultured Pleurocapsa sp. | reverse complement strand
GCCGCGTCGAAGATTTGTTTTGCGCGATCAATTGCTAGTTGTTCTACCTGATCGATATATTCGCAGCCACCGTAGTAGCGTTTTCCGGGCAACCCTTCAGCATATTTATTGGTTAAGACAGAGCCTTGGGCGGCGAGTACAGATGGAGAGGTAAAGTTTTCGCTAGCAATTAACTCCAAGTGATCTCGTTGGCGCTGGAGTTCGTGCTGGAGCATTTCGGCAACGGTTGGATCGGTTTGAGCCAGAATATCTAAATTAGTTTGAGTCACTTTCAGCGAATTCCTAATTAATAGCGATCAATACAGTCTTGATTTGTGAGGTAACACAGACGTAACCTTACATAATTTTAGCCTTTTTTAAGGACTCACGAATACGACTGAAAAACGCTATTACGTAAGCTCGCGACCAATTGATCTTTTGGTGGCGAGCGCAGTAAAAATCAACCAAGTCCTGCTAGGGGCGAAGCATTTTGGTAGGGAAAAAGTTATTTTGACTGAAGTTGCTAGCTTTTACTGCCAATGTCTCGTCCCTAGCTTTGATTACTGAGTCCTGCAAAGCGGACGCGGTTTGGCAATGCCGTATCCTTGGGCGTAATCTACCCCAAGAACTTTGAGTTTTTCTAAGATCGTATTATTTTCTACAAACTCAGCGATCGTTTGCAGTCCCATAACGTGACCGATATGGTTAATGGCTTCGGTTAGTGCCAGATCGGTCGCATCTTCAACGATATCCTTAATAAAATCTCCATCGATTTTAAGATAGTCTACGGGTAAGTTTCTCAAATAAGCAAAAGAAGACATCCCGCTTCCAAAATCATCTAAGGCAAAGCAGGAACCAAGATTTTTGACTTCATGAATGAGCTTTCTGGCTCTGCTAAGGTTAGTAATGGCAACGGTTTCAGTAATTTCAAAACAGATGACTTGAGGCGGAACTCGATAGGCGGCAAACTGTTCGTGCAAAAAGTCAACAAACTGATCGTCAACCATACTCGCACCGGAGAGATTGATCGAATACATACAGCGTTCGCCCTTCTGTTGGCAGCGATTCCAGTTTTCGCGATAATATTCCCCTTGAGAAGCAAACAGCGTGCGAATAACCCAGCGATCAATATTCTGCATTAAGTGATAGCGTTCGGCAGCCGGAATAAATATCATCGGCGATACCAGCGTGCCTGTCTCGTCGTGAAGGCGTAGCAAGACTTCATAATGTTCCCACGCTGACCTATCTGGTGCTAGTGAGATAATTGGTTGGTAGTAAAGGCAAAAACGATTCTTCTCCAATGCTTTTGTGAGTTTAGCAACCCAATGAATTTGGCTGTGTTGCCGTGCCACTTCGCGATCGTCAGATTGATAGATATGTACTCGATTGCGTCCGGTATTTTTGGCAACATAGCAAGCTGCGTCGGCAGCATTTAAGGCATTAGTAAGATTGGGAGTATCGGGATCGATCGCAACTAAACCGATGCTGACTCCGATGGTAAAGGTTTTGTCGTCCCAGATAAAGCGAAATTCCTGAAGACTTTGGCGTAATGAATTGGCGATCGCTAATGCTTGTTTTGGCGAACAGTTGTAGAGTAACAGACCAAATTCATCTCCTCCCAAACGCGCGAGAAGGTCAGTGGCCCGCACCTGCGATCACAACAAAGCAGTGACTTGGCGCAACAGTTCGTCTCCTGCTCCATGACCGCAAGTATCGTTAACAATTTTGAAGCGATCGAGATCCAGATAACACAAGGAATGTTTTTGAGGTTCAGTTTTAGCAATAAGTAATACCTCTTCTAAACGCCGATCGCAGCCTCGATCTAGCAGCAGCAAAACTACGGAGAAATCGCGCATCGCGATCAATAGTGGTTATCCAGATAGGTTGACCGCTCTCCCAAGTCCTACCTGGCAGTCCAGCACCGGGCGAGAAAGAAAACTGCCGAGCGACTTCCACAAATGCTGAAACGTTAACCGAAGGCAGGTGCCAGCTATCAGCATAGCGCAGTACGTTAGCTTGGGGATCGACGACCCAGAATTCACCTAAATCCCAATCCAGTCCTTTACAGAGTCTTTGGAGCAATTGGGGAATGGCTTCTGTTAGGGTGTTAGCCTCTGCTAAGATGCGAGTGATCCCGTGATGGGTTTCCAAACGTTTTTGCAATCGCTTGCGCTCTCCGATGTCTCGAAAGACAACTACGCCGCCCATAATTTCCCCGCGATCGCCTTTAATGGGTGTAGCGCTGTCATCAATGGGGGTTTCTGCACCATCTCTAGCAATGAGGAGGGTTTGTTCTGGGAGAATGACTGAATTTCCTGACTGTAAGGCTTTTGTTATGGGACTTTCAACTTTGCTACGAGTTTCTTCATGGATAATTTGAAAAATGTCTGTCGAATTTTTTCCAAATGCGTCAGATTGCTTCCACCCGGTTAGTGCTTCGGCAACGGGATTGAGCAAGGTGACACAATTTTGATTGTCGGTAGCAATGACGGCATCGCCTAAGCTATTGAGAATAGTATGCAGCCACCTTTCTATTGTGTTGGGATCTGAATTAGCGGTTAGATAGAGTATGGGAATTTTATGAGTATTCCAAATTTGTTCGGCAGCTTGAACACCGTCTATTTTGCCTCTCAAGCGAATATCCATCAAGACTAAATGGGGCTTTTTTTCGGCAGCTTGGGTGATGGCTTCCTCTCCCGAACTAGCGATCGCGACAACGATATATCCTTTCTCCTCTAAGACATCTTTAATATCTTCGGCAACGATAATTTCATCTTCAACAATCAAAATTTTAATAGTCTCTCCTTTTCGTTCAGATAACACGCTATTTTCTCCTTATAAAGGTTATGAGAAATTCGCTGCCATTTTGGGAAGTTACGCGAAGATTTCCTTCCAATTGTCTGACAAAACTTTTAACTAATTTCAATCCTAATGAGGTCGTTTTTTCTATATCGAAATCGTCTGGTAAACCAATACCATTATCTCTAACAGCTAGCGTAAAACTCTCGTTATTTTCTTCAAAAAATCGAATTTGAATTTTTCCTAATTTATCTTTAGGAAAAGCGTATTTGAAAGAATTAGAAATAAGCTCGTTGACAATCGAGCCGCAGGCAAGTGAGGTTTCAATGTCTAGAAATATAGATTTAACGTCTATCTCGATCTGAATAAAAATTCCATTAATTCCGTAGGAATCAAACAAATTAGCTACCAAACTTTTAAGATATCCAGCAAAATCAATGTTGACTAAATCTTTAGATTGATAGAGCTTTTCGTGAAGCAGTGCCATTAAATTGACGCGATTTTGGCATTCTTTTAATATTTGAATGACAGATAGATTCTTGGAGTGTCTGCATTGATGTCTGAAAAGGCTATCAATGACCTGCAAATTATTTTTCACCCGATGGTGAACTTCTTTAAGCAGTATTTCTTTTTCTTGCAGCGATGCCTTGAGTTGCTCTTCTGCCTGCTTGCGAACTGTAATATCGGTAATCATGCCCAAAGCTCCGGCATAGTTACCTTTTCCATCAAAAAGAGGATTAGTTGAGGCGATCACCCATAACTCGGTTCCATCTCGACGACGGAATTTAACATCATAGTTTGTTTGAATCCCCTGGTGGCCATGCTCTACATGAGCTTGGATCAGAAATTTACCTTCCTCGTCTATGAAATCAAAGAGAGACTTGCCCATCATTTCTTCGACAGTGTAGCCAAGCATCTGAGTTATCTGTTGATTGACAAAGTTCGTATTGCTGTCGCGATCGACGATCCAAATGCCCTCGGCTGCCGTTTCCACGATGCGACGGTACTTTTCTTCACTCTCGTGCAAAGCTTGTTCGGCTTGGTAGCGTTCGGTAATGTCTCTTAGAGAAACGAGATGAGCGATTTCTTTCTCCCAGGCAATCTCTCCTACTCGCATTTCGGCAATAACCTGTTTTTCGAGCGAATGTTGGATACAAATCTCGGCGGCTGTTCCTGCCGCGCATGGAAGGCCAAATAAATGCCCTACCAGTTCTGACTGAGGACGACCAAAAAGAGATTCGGCGGCCGGATTAACAAAACGTATTTTGCCGTGCTGATCGACAACAATTAAACCGTCGCAAATTGTTCTGATAATCTGCTGTAAGCGCTCTTCGCTCTCTTGCAAAGCTATTTCTGCCTGTTTTCGCTTAGTGATATCAGTTACCGTGCCAAAATACCCAGCGATCGCGCCCAGTTCATCATAAATAGCAGTTGCCCTGCCAAAAACCCAGTTCACCTGGTTCTGGGGTGTCCTGAAGCGATACTCCATCGAGAACTCACGCCCCGTTCGAGCGCAGTTGTACCACTCGGCAAATACATCTTCCCAATCGTCCGGGTGCAACGCTGATGACCAGCCAGTTCCCAGTGACTCTGACAAAGAAAGCCCGGTTAGTTCACTCCATCGCGGATTGACAAACAAACAGTTTCCCTGCGAGTCGGTTTGAAAGATCCCCACGGGCGCGTGAGTCACCAACACCCGAAAGCGTTCTTCTCTAGCTTGCAATTCTGCCTCTAGTAACTTGCGATCGCTAATATCGCGACAGACACAGATCAGATTGCCATCTTCTAATAAAGTGAGTGAAACCTCCTCGGCAAAGGTGCTGCCGTCCCTTCTTTTAGCAGTCGCTTCTCCTTGCCATTGCCTTTTTTGTTGAAGGATTGGAAAAACATCGCCCTCAAACCGAGCGATTTCGTCTGGGTGATAGAATTCTCTCCAAGTTTTCCCCATTAACGCCTGGGCATTATTGTAACCAAAGATTTGGACGTGAGCTTGATTGAGGTAAATATACTCGCCCTGCTGATTTAGGATCGCAATACCATCACTTGCCGCTTCTACAGCAGCTAGCTGTCGCTTCATTGCCTCTTGAACAAGTTTGCGATCGCTGATATCGATACCAGTGCCGATAATGTATTCAACTGTGCCTTCTGGGTTGAGGAGGGCCGTATTTGACCAGCTTATCAGTAATCTCTGCGCTGAGAGTTGTTGCTTTCTGCAAGAGGACAGGCTGTAATGTAGCGGTGAAGCCGTTGACTCTGCGAATATTAATGATGTTCGCGATCTCATTAAATTTCTGCTCGATTAGGGGTGTCAAAATAGCAAGTTGGCGTTGCTGTGCAGGCTGATTGCCAATCGTTTCTCGCAACTGGTCAATTTCTTGGTTGATGACCTCAACAACTTCGTAATAAGGAGTCAGATCTTCTTCGTCTCCAGTATTGATGTAGCGAAGTTTGGCGATTCTCGCGCGATCGAGCAAGATTTGAATCTTTTCAAGTTTGTCAAGCACTTTATAGTGTTGAATCTGCCATTGGGAAGTATGAAGGAAATTAGTTAAGCTTTGGGAAGCAAATACACTAATAGAAAGCAAAATTGCTGATTTAAAGACAAATTTAACTGCAATCGATTGAAAAAATCGTTTCTGTCCCGTGTAAACTTGTTGCTGTTTGAAGATGGTAGGTTTTAAATCGCTGATTTTGCAGCAAGGGTTAGGGAGCTTGAAAATGCGATCGTCTAATATACGTAGTGCCTTTTTCGCCATACATAGTAAATTCCCTTAGAACACCCGTTGCAGGTCTTTTATTTTACATTACAAGAATTTAACTTACATATTTGCAGCTTAAAAAAAGTTTTTAAACTATTTCCTCGTTACAGATAATAAATTTTAATTATTAACCAGTTAAAGCTTGTAAGACTGATGCGTATTTTTATGCTAAATAGCGCGATCGCGATCGCCTAGCGTACTACTACTGAAAATTTACTGAAGTGTTATACGTAAGTTTCAGTGTTTTTACTGAAATCCGATCCCCCTCACCCTCTTAACGGCACTTAGACAGTTCCTGGGTTTAAAAAAGCATCAAACCTATATATAAAAATGCTTTCACGTTGATTTTTCGATTTCCTTGATCTATCTAGGTTTCAGCCCCTAAAAGGGGCTTTGAAGTGAAACTAAAGTCTCGCATGGGTTTGAGGCTTTTTTTGAGATGTTTTTTGTCTAAGTCCCGTTAAAAAGGGGGAATCCAAAATCTGATAACTGATAACTGATAACTGATAACTGATGAGTCACCAATCCCCAATGAAAAATTCATCAAACTTAATAACTTCCGAGTTGGGTTGGCGCGTATCGAATCGATAGCTACTTACCGTCCCACTACTTGTATCTAAAATGCTAAATACTGTAATGTCATTACTGGCGATATAAGATAAAGGTCGATTATTTTCATCCAATAAAGGAACAATATTTGGTAGCACAGGTTCTAGTCCGTTGGGATCGCCAATCTCAACATAATTTAAGTCAGAATTATCGACTGGAATCGGTCGTTTATTTTCGCCGACATGAGCGCC
>CAYTUO010000276.1:0-6356 GCA_964441015.1 uncultured Pleurocapsa sp. | reverse complement strand
AACAGCTTTAATAAACTTTAGAAAAGAAATCAGTGATTAAATCTAGCTCCTGCCTCCTGCTATAAAGCCAACTATTTTCTGGTGACTAACTCCCTTGATGAAGTAGATAAGTAAGAATTCCCTTTGCTCCCATTGAGATTGCGGATAATTTGCTGCCAATCGTGTTGGTCACAACCCTCTGGCTTATTAACAATCAGAGAAACCTGAATTTGGTCAGAACGACTCTCTAAATGAGTAACCACAGCCCCTACCCCTAAATAGCCAAGCCACTGAGCAATTATCTCAATCAGAGACTTGCGAGTGACCCCTGAGTTAGCCAAAAGGCGAATTTGAGCATGAACCAACGGACGGACAATTTGTGAAAGCATAGGGCATCAACTCAAGAAATCGAAGATAGATTCAAGATTAAATGAAAAAAGTGACAAATCCAGATCTCTAGCTGTAGCGATCGCTCCTCTACCCCCTGAACGGTTACATTTTTGTTTAAGTCCCAATAAGTAATTACTGGGGATTCAGAGTACCAATCTGGGTTAATCTGGGTTTTGTATCGATTTGTAAATGTGAAGGAGAGAACCGTGGAACGCACATTCGTAATGGTCAAACCCGATGGCGTACAGCGCAATATGGTCGGGGAAGTCATCCGACGTTTTGAAACCAAAGGCTTTACCCTGGTCGGACTAAAAATGCTAAAAGTTTCGCGCGAACTTGCCGAACAACACTATGATGTCCACAAAGAAAGACCCTTTTTCGGCAGTTTAGTTGATTTTATCGGTTCTGCTCCCGTCGTCGCGATGGTCTGGGAAGGAGACGGCGTTGTCGCTTCTGCCAGAAAGCTGATTGGAGCAACCAATCCCCTGACGGCTGAACCAGGAACGATTCGCGGCGATTTTGGCGTGAGCATTGGACGCAACCTAATTCACGGTTCTGATGCCATTGAAACAGCACAGCGCGAAATTAGCCTCTGGTTTACTCCAGAAGAACTGGTTAGCTGGGAACCTACCATTAAGCCTTGGCTCTACGAGTAGAGGAAATTGAAGCGTAAGATGCTCGCGCTACATTTAGAGCGATCATTTTGTCTTGGTGAACTCTATTTGTAGCGTGAATCTTTGGGTCGTTTCCGATTTTACGTAACTTTTAGCAACACATAAACTTCGGAAAGTACAGCAAGGCCAGTTAATTGAGTTACGACTGACTCATCAAGAATTGGCGGAGGTGACTGGTGCAACCAGAGTAACTGTAACCAGGCTACTCAATCAGTTTGAAAGAGAAGGAATCATCAGTCGGACTCACCGTCACGCCATTATTTTGCGATCGCACGTTGCTCTTGAATCGTAAATTAACTTTCGCTATTGCTGGAGGGGTCAGATTGCGATCGCTCGGAAAATCCCCAGACAAAAATAACCGCAATCATAGCAATCACTAACCATTCAGGAGGAAGGAATTCGGGTTTGAGTGCTTTGAGTAGCAAGCGCAAACCCACAAAACCCACTGTAATGAACCCAGCATCTTCTAAGTGCGTAAATTCGTTGAGCCAGCGAATAAATAATCCTGCTAGAAATCTTAGAGTAATTACGCCAATGGTACCGCCAGCCAGAATCAGCCAAATCTCGTCAGAAACGGCAAGCGCAGTGGTAACGCTATCGAGAGAAAAAGCCAAATCGGTGATGGCGATCGTCGGAACAGCTTGCCAAACTGAGAAAAAACGAATGCTGTGATGATGATGTTGTTCGTCTTCCTCGGAAGTGAAGTAATTAAATACTAGCCACAACAAATAAGCTGCTCCTAGCAGTTCAAACTGCCAAAACTGAATTACCCAAGTCGCCGTCAGAATTAAGGTAATACGTAAAACATAAGCTAACAGCAATCCTAGATTGAGAGCTTGACGCTGAAGTTTGCTATCTCCTAATCCTTGGGCGATCGCAGCGAGGGCGATCGCGTTGTCTGCCGAAAGGACAGCCTCTAGAGAAATAAGAATTAACAGCAGTAAAGGCGTTTTAATCCCAAGATTGAGGGAAGAATCAAGAATGTGGTCTAGCATCAACGATTTTTGACAGACAATCTATACAGGCACCAAATAGTTACTATACCTAATATGACAGCTTTGCGCCCAGCCAGAACAGTTTAACCCAAAGCTCGCTATTAATAAAGTACTGTCGTGCTGTACTAGGTTAATCGATTTTTAACAACTGATTGCCT
Source organism: uncultured Pleurocapsa sp. (assembly GCA_964441015.1). Taxonomy (GTDB): domain Bacteria; phylum Cyanobacteriota; class Cyanobacteriia; order Cyanobacteriales; family Microcystaceae; genus Hydrococcus. The sequence continues at coordinate 4,160 of CAYTUO010000276.1, read as the reverse complement.
AACCGTTAAGATTAAATAAATTTTTTAGTTCAGCTTGATTAACCGGTTAAAACCTCAACAACTAGGAATGACATATTATTTTCCCAATAAGATACTTGCAAAACGGATTGAGAGATTCAGCCAAGTCATCAGGACGGTTTTAATGATTTTTGGGGTGGGAGCGGTTTTGTCTCAAATCTTGAAAATATCTCCTTGGCTAGCATCCGATTCAGCCTGGAATCTAAATTTTAGTCATATTGTCGCCTCAATTGTGGGAATAATCTTGTTTCTGATTGGTAAGGGGACAGCCGTTCAAAAAATAGTGTATTATTCCTTGTTCTCAGGTAGGGAAAGAATGAAGCGTTTTATTTTTTTCTTACCTATTACAGTCACCTTATTCATTCTTGTTATCCTCAAATCAATCTTAGGGTACGACAATCCATCTTATGAAAGAATAATGGGTGAAGGAGGATTTGTTGAATATGGAACTACGATAGCTTATGTTCTTGCTTTTGCTTTTTCTATTCCGATTGGAAAGTTTTTTATTAGGCAAGGCTCAAAAAAGTTAGGATTTTTTTATTACTTATTAGCTATTTTTTTTATTTTAGTTGCTTTAGAAGAAATTAGCTGGGGACAAACATTTTTTAACTGGGAGACTCCCTCGGTTTTTCAAGGACATAACGTCCAGCAAGAGACTAGCCTGCATAACTTGGTCTGGTTCCATTACAATTTGCGAGATGCCATTATTGTCATTAGTTTTTTAATAGGATTTAGCGCACTATTTTTTTCATTTATTAAACTTAATTATCGATTAAAACAATTTATAAAATATTTGCTTCCTGATTGGTTTTTAGCTAGCTTCTTTTTAACAACTTTAGGAGTTTCTATACTTCTTAAATTCCAAAATTATCTTATTTTTTTTGTTCCAAAAGATCAAGAATTTGCTGAATTAGTTCTAGCTCTAGGTTTTTTCTTTTTCGTGTTGATCAACTATTTTAGGCAAGCCTTGCGATCGCTTAGCAATTAGCCTGTCGTCGCTGAGTGCGATCGCTTATTGTTAAAGATAGCGAGCAGGTGTTCTTATTGCTCAGGAGGCTTTGACTAAAGAGCGCACCGTTAAAATTTCATCGGCACGTAACACCTCTACAGCAGAAATTGGTACAGCAATCACTCTGAGGGATTCGCCAACTGCGTTAAAAACTTCTAGCACACATCCGTCTTCGCCACCACTTGGATGAGGGACAAAATCAACCAAAGTGGCAATATCTCCTGCTTTTAGTTCATATTCAGGAAAATCACTCGTTAAAGCCACCTCTTGGTATAACTCTAGCGTCATGTCAAGACTCCTTAAAAGGTTTGAGGGTCACAAATTGAAACTTCCTATCGATTTGTCTTTGTAGCCAAATTGTAATATAACGGGTGATTTTGTCGTCTGGAATGATTGCATCAGAGGGAATTTTCACACTGCAACCTGTACGCCTTTTGAGATCGATGAGCCAACAGCAAAAAGAAATTTAACTTGCTAGCTTAGTGGTCTAGAATACTTTTCTAGAATAAGTTTGAGTGGCAAATTAAATAATGAACTTAATTATTAACAATCACTTGATGAGCAATCCTTTGGTTCTCTTCGTGCTTTTAGTGAGTTTAACTATTATGCTCGTTAGACTCTTCCTAACTCAAGCAAAATCTTTCCAGAAAAAGACTTGTCCCAAATGCTCTTGCCCATTAACCCGAAAACGCCGCCATTGGTTGGAAAAACCGCTTACTAATCTACTAGGAATAAGAGCTTACCAGTGTACTAACTGTAAATGGATGGGATGGCGTACTCGATCCTAACAACTACAATTCAAAATCGGGAGGCAAGGGGGCAGAGGAGCAGGGGAAGCAGGGACAAGGAGGACAAGGGGGACAAGGAGGAAAATTTCCCAGTCACCAGTCACCAGTCACCAGTCACCAATCACTGATGCTAGGCTAACATCGTATTCGCAGCCAAGCGACCGTCTTCCATATGTATTATGCGATCGGCAATGTCTAGGATACGGTTATCGTGAGTTACTAGGAGAATGGTACAGTTTTGCTGCTTTGCTAAGTGTTGCATGATTTCTACCACATCCCGTCCAGATTTGCTATCGAGGGCCGCGGTGGGTTCGTCTGCTAGCACCAGTTTCGGTTGACTGACCAAAGCACGAGCGATCGCAACCCGTTGTTTTTGACCGCCAGAAAGATTATCAGGATAATAATTGAGTCGATCGCCCAGTCCAACTGCCTCTAATATTGCCACAGATTTTGCGGTTCGTTCCTCGAAAGGAATCTCGTGATGAAGGCGTAGAGACATTCGTACATTTTGTTGAACGGTTAAACACTCTAGCAGGTTATGTGCCTGAAAAATAAAACCGATTTGACTGCGGACTTTGACGAGTTGTGATTTGTTTGCACCGTATAATTCCTGCCCTAGAACTTTGAGACTTCCTTCTTGAGGCGATCGCAATCCACCAATGAGAGTTAATAGCGTCGTTTTGCCACTTCCTGACGGCCCGGTTAAAATGACGATCTCGCCAGGGTAAATGTCTAAATTCACGTCGAACAGAACGGGTTTACGTAACGCCCCTTTGCCAAAAGCGTGATTGAGATGGCGAATAAAGATTACAGAGTTATTAGTCATTGGTGATTGGTGAGAAGGTGATTAGTGATTGGTGACTCAATCAATCCAAAATCCAACATCTAAAATCCAAAATCAAATAACTGATAACTGTCAAAAGACATCCGCCGGATCAGCCGACTGAAGTTTTCGGATCGCGATCGCAGCCGAGATTAAACACATCAAAACCGTTAGAATAAACACTCTCAAAGCTATATCAGTCTGCATTCCTAGAGGCATCCGCGTCAGAGTTTCCAATAGCGCATACATCCCTATCGAAAAACTAAATCCAGGAATAAATCCCAATACGGCGAGAATAATTCCCTCTTGAAAAACGATGCTTAACAGATTTCTATCTGAATAGCCCATTGCCTTGAGGGTAGCGTATTCGGCTAAATGGTCGTTTACGTCTGCATATAACACTTGATAGACAATCACTACCCCGACGATAAATCCCATCGCCACACCAAAGTTAAAAATCGTGCCGGCGGGATGATTTTTATCCCAAAAGTCTTTCTCGGCCCGAATAAATTCCTGATGAGTCAATACCTTGACCTCGCTGGGTAGTCTCGCTTGCACCCTTCTCTGTACCGTTTGTAAATCTGCACCTGGTTTGAGGGTGAGAATACCGACTTTAAGGTTGTCGAGGCTGTTGGAACCGAATAAACGCTCGTAATTCCAATCGCTGGTGATGATATGCCCTTCGACAAAAAGCGTGCTGCCCAGAGTATAGATGCCGCCGACACTAATTCTGCGATCGGATATTTCGGTGGTAATCTTTTTGCCCTCGACAAAAGACTCGACTACGGGCCCCAAATCGGGTTGGGATTTGCTATCAAAGAGAACTGTATCGGGGAGTTGGATTTTTTCTATCTGTCGATTGACTTCAGGCAAATCTATAACGGGACGAACTGGATCAAAAGCAATGATGGCAACACTGGTAACTTTCTTTTCCCAAGGGTTCACCCATTTTCCGAAGGAATAGTAGAGGGGGCTAGCTGATGACACTCCCTCGACGGCTGCTGCTTGGTAGAGATGGCGACGAGAGAACGTTTGGCCATCAGCGAGAAACTTAGCACGGGCACTGACTAAAAATAAGTCTCCGCGAAGATGTTCGTGAATTCGGGTAATGCCTCCAAAAATACTGATGTAAAATCCTAGCTGCATGAAGATTAAAATATCGGCAAAAGCAATCCCCGCTAAAGCCACCAGAAGACGGACTTTTTGATGGCTTAGTTGTGCCCAACCTATCGGGATTTCCTGCCAAAATTTGTCTAGTAAAATTTTGGCTGAAGGTAGTTTCATGACACATTCTGCTGGATGGTTAGCGATCGCTCGCAGTCGTATTGGTGAGGTCGATGGTAATGCGGACTTGTAGGTTAGTCAGTCCAGCCACTTTGGAACTATCTTGCGGATCGATGCGGATTTTAACTTCTACAACGCGGGCATCTTTCGAGGCGGCGGGATCGGATTCTAATACGTCTTTCTTTTTAATTTGTAAGCCAATATGGTCTACGGTGCCGTGTAGCTTTCCCTCAAACCC
>CAYTUO010000275.1:0-6392 GCA_964441015.1 uncultured Pleurocapsa sp. | reverse complement strand
CCCGTAGAAGAGGCGTAAGGTAAGGTTAAATTGGCAATGAGCGCATCTAGGTTAGCTTCCATCACAGAAAGTGGTTGCTCGCCGATCGCCTGGGCAATGGCTTCTCCTTCTCCATTTAAAAAGACAAAATGGGGAATGCCATCAACTCGGTAGCGCAAGATTTCTGGAAGCCATTTGCTATTATCGACATTGAGCATCACAAAGTTTACCGAGTCAGCATACTCCTGTTTGAGTTGAGCGAGATCCTTGGCCATTGCCTGACAAGTCGTACACCAGTTGGCATAGAATTCAGTCAGAGTGGGTTTGCCATTGGTAAAGGCGACTTCGAGGGGAGTAGCTTGTTGGGCTTGCGCTTCCAGAGAAACTGAGCTAGCTTGGGTTTGAAATCCGAAAAAGATAGCCACGCTTAGCGCGATCGCAGCTAAAGCGACTAATAAGTTTCTGATGAGAGTAGCGCTTGTTCCTTGAGACTCTGATACGTTCTCAGACATAGCCATTGATTTTAGATTTTTTAACTAATTTAACATTCCTGACAATTGACCGATGAAAAAACGGGTCACGCTCACTTTTCCCCAAAGAACCGTTCATATGCCTGTCACTTACCGATTGGCAAAGGATTTTAACGTTGCTGCTAATATTATCCGCGCTCAAGTGGCACCCAACCAGGTGGGCAAACTGGTATTAGAATTATCAGGGGATATTGATGAGTTAGAGGCGGCGATCGAGTGGATACGATCGCAAGGGATTGGGATTTCTCTAGCCAGTCGGGAAATTGTCATCAATGAAGAGAGTTGTGTAGACTGCGGATTGTGTACGGGAGTTTGTCCCACAGAAGCCTTAACCCTCGATCCAGAGACGTTTAAGCTGAAATTCTGGCGATCGCGCTGCGTTGTTTGCGAACAATGTCTCCCCACCTGTCCGGTACAGGCAATTTCTACCAATCTTTAGCAGTTATTGGTGAGAAGGTGATTGGGGATTGGGGATTGGGGATTGGGGATTGGGGATTAGTGATTAGTGATTAGTGATCGGTGACTGGTGACTGGGAACAAAGGAGCAACTAATCCAAAATCCGATCCCCCCTACCCCCCCTTAAAAAGGGGGAAAAATCTAAAATCTAAAATCGGGAGAATCCAAAATCTTTTCATCCAAAATCCTTTCATCCAATCACTGATAACTGGTAACTGTCCCACACTCCCCATTCCCAAGGACTAATATAATATTTTGCAACTGACCGATATTGAGATTGAAGACAATGAAACATTCTCTTACTCCAGGCAAAAGCAAGCGGCAAATATTACAGCCTTTAATTGTGCCCTTGTTATCTTTTATTTTGGCATTAGGATTGATGGTAGCTCCTGCTAACGCTACAGGGGTTTACGATCTGCCTCCTCTGAGTGCTGGTTCATCAACTTGGGTGCTTGATATGGCAGATGTGATCAGCCGTAGTAATGAAGGCAAGCTGAGTGGTGACTTGAAGCAATTGGCACAGAAGACTGGTAATGAAGTGAGGATGGTTGTGATTCGCCGTCTTGACTTTGACGAGACAATTGACAGTTTTGCGGACAAATTGTTTACGAGTTGGTTCCCCACACCAGAGGAACAAGCCAATCAAACATTGCTAGTGATGGATACCTTGACGAATAGTACTGCTATTCGCACGGGAGAAGCAGTTAAACAAATTATGCCCGAAAATATTGCCCAGAGCGTCGCTTCGGAAACGGCAGCTATCCCCCTCAGAGAAGGGAGCAAGTACAATCAGGCATTTCTAGATGCGAGTGATCGCTTAGTTGCTGTCTTATCCGGTCAACCCGATCCGGGCCCTCCCAGCGAACAAGAAATCAATATCGAGAGTACCTTTGCCAGTGCAGAAGAAACCGACGATCGCAGTGCGACTATCTGGGTTATCGTGCTTTTGGTGTTGGCGACGGCGATTCCTATGGCAACCTATTTCTGGTATGTAGGTTTACCAGGACGCTAATCTTGAACGTACTCTGTACCATGAATGAGAGCATACTCAGCCCGCACAAATTCCCGTCCTAAATAAGCCGCATGATCGAACATCGTGACTGGAGGTGGCTGGGTTTGCTCAAAAATTTTGACGCAAAGTTCTTTGGCGGTTCTTCCAGTAAATAGCGTTTGAGCAGTTCGTTCGACTTTGCCTCTGGCGGGAATGACTTTGCCAGTTTCGGGATCGACTGCCAAACCTTTCTCGTTAATGATATTAGTAAAGTGCTTGGCGCAAATTAATCCTGCATCTCGATCCAAATAAATGATGAAATATCCACTCGGATCGAGGTCGATATGGCGTTTGGAAAGTTCGTTATCAATGGAATTGATCGTATCGGCAAGTTGAGTCATATCTTCTTAGTTTCTGCCCTGGATTCGACTTTAAATATAATTCTTTTGATACGTTTTAAGTACTCGCACCAAATAAATTATCTATTTTGGAAAGGACTAAGGACTAGCGAGCGGGACGCTCGTACTACTACTGAACTCCTGAACTCCTAAGTTAGGCAAAGCCTAACCTACACTCCTGACACTGATAACTGATCACTGATCACTGATCACTGATAAGTCACCAATCCCACATCACCGGATTGCTGTCGAGATAGTCTGTTACTTGTCGGCCAATTTGGTCAATTTCTTGCAATTGTTCGGATGAAAGAGCGACTTCTACCGCTTTTGCATTTGCGGAAGCTTGTTCGGACTTTCTAGCGCCCACGATCGCATTAGTTTGAGGCTGTGCAATTAACCAGGCTAGAGCTAGCTGAGCTAAAGTACAATGATGGCGATCGGCAAGAGGACGGAGTTGGTCAAGAGCGTTTTGAGCGCGTTGATAATTTTCTCCCTTAAAGAGTTTATTTTGCGCTCTATGGTCGCCTTCGGCAAATTGATGATTTAGACCAAATTTTCCCGCCAACAGCCCTTGAGCCAGAAGAGAGTAGGCAAGGATAGAGATATTATGTTCGATACAGTAAGGCATGGCATCGCTTTCTACTTGCCGCCAGAAGAGGGAGTAGGGAGGCTGTAAGCTATCAATACGTCCGTACTGGGCAGCTTCTTCTAATTGGGTGCAGGAGAAATTGGAAACCCTGATCGCGCGAATTTTTCCCTGTTCTTTGAGTAGGTTGAGGGCACTCATCGTTTCTTCGATGGGAACAATTTCTGTTTTGAACGAACCGGAAGGCCAATGAATTTGATAGAGATCGATGTAGTCAGTGTTGAGATTTTTGAGAGAGCGATCGCACGCTTCGATTACTTGGTCGTATTTCAGGTGGTTAGCAAATACCTTAGTAGCATATACAACGCGATCGCGCACATCTGAAAGTGCCTTGGCGACAATTTGTTCTGAGTGACCGTCTCCATAAATTTCGGCGGTGTCAATAGTCGTAATAACCCAAGTTGCTAGTTACCCTCAAGAGCGATCGCTTTTTCATAATCTATTTTCTTCTCTTATTTTCTATTGAAAAGAAACAATGCTTACAGAAGCAACCTCTAGAGTCTAAGTTACAGTAGTAGTGGGGATAGAATAAAGGAATTCATATGGAAATCGGCGTTCCTAGAGAGACAAAAGACCAAGAATTTCGGGTAGGATTAAGTCCTAGCAGCGTGCGGCTACTTGCTGACAACGGGCATCTTGTTTTTGTAGAAACGGGTGCGGGTGTCGGTGCTAGCTTTCCTGACGAAGAGTATCTACAAGCAGGAGCCAAGATTGTTCCCAATGCAGCCGAAGCGTGGAATCACGAATTAGTTGTCAAGGTTAAAGAACCCTTATCCCCAGAATATCAATATCTTCAAAAAGGACAACTCTTATTTACCTACTTGCATTTGGCAGCCGATCGGCACTTGACAGAACATTTGATGAAAAGTGGAGCCATCGCGATCGCCTATGAGACTGTGGAACTGCCCGATGGAAAGCTTCCCCTGTTGACTCCGATGAGTATTATTGCCGGACGCTTGTCCGTACAGTTTGGCGCGAGATATTTGGAGAAGCAGCAAGGCGGACGAGGAGTCTTGTTAGGGGGAGTTCCTGGGGTACGTCCGGGTAGAGTGGTCATTCTTGGCGGCGGTGTCGTTGGAACCGAAGCAGCAAAAATTGCCGTTGGTATGGGCGCTCAAGTCCAAATTCTCGACATTAGCGTCGATCGCTTAGCCTATCTAGAAACGTTGTTTGGTTCGAGAGTAGAACTCCTCTACAGCAGTCCAGCAAATATTGATGCAGTCGTTTCCGAGGCAGATTTACTGATCGGCGCTGTATTAGTTTTAGGACGGCGTGCGCCTATTTTAGTTTCTCGAAGCTTAGTCCGAAAAATGCGTCCTGGTTCGGTCATTGTTGATGTGGCGGTAGATCAGGGGGGCTGCATTGAAACGTTGCGACCAACTTCCCACAGCCATCCTAGCTATGTTGAAGAGGGAGTGGTTCATGTTGGGATTCCCAATATGCCAGGGGCAGTTCCTTGGACGGCAACTCAGGCACTAAATAATAGTACCCTTCCCTACGCTCTCAAGCTAGCTAACTCTGGTTTAAAGGCACTGGAGAAGGATCTTGCTTTAGCCAAGGGGTTAAATGTTAAAGATGGATGCATCGTGCATCCAGCCGTGCAGGAAGTCTTTCCCGATTTGATCTAGGTATCGACCTTATTAATAGCCTTTTTGTCTCAGCTTTGTCACTTTTCTAGATTAGTATTTTTTCAATAAAGGTAACTCAATGACCAAAATCTCTTGTATAGGCCATGTAGGTGGCGACTAACCGCCACCTTTTTCCTTTTTTACGGAGACATTCTTTGACAGCCTATTCTATATTTAGCGGATCGACATCGAGACTCAGACTAACTGAATCGGAACACAGAGAGCGTAACTCAATCAAATTAAGCATACTCCCTTCTGCATCGAGAGCAAATTTGAGTAAAATATGCCAGCGATAGCGGCGTGCGACCCGCATAATATTAGCTGGAGCAGGGCCCAAAATTTCGCAATCCGAACCTAGCAAGTTACTACAGGCATCCGCTACAACTTCTGCGCTTTTCTGTACCTCAACCCCATCCACTCCGCTCAATCGGATTAAAATCAACCGTCCGTAAGGCGGATAATTTAAGGATTCCCGTTGAGCTAATTCTGCCTCGATAAAATTATGATAGTCGTGCTGTCGAACTGCTTGAATGACGGGGTGTTCTGGCGAATAAGTTTGAATAATCACCTTTCCTGGTTCGTCGCCGCGACCCGCACGACCTGCCACCTGTGTCAAGGTTTGAAAAGCTCTTTCTGAGGCACGGTAATCTGAATGATACAACAATCCATCTGCCGCGACTACCCCAACTAAGGTTACTTGAGCGAGATCGAGTCCTTTGGTTAGCATTTGAGTCCCGACTAAAACCTCCGCCTCTCCTCGTGCAAAACGAGTCAATAAAGTGCGGTGCGCTCCTTTAGTACGAGTTGTATCGCTATCAAAGCGAATCCATCGCAGATTGGGAAACTGTTGCGTTAGCTCTTGGGTGACTTTTTGCGTTCCACTGCCAAAAAATTTTAAATAAGGGGAACCGCATTCAGAACAGTTGCGAGGTTGCAAACAACTATAGTTGCAATAATGACAGCGCAGTAATTCCGTCGCGCCTTCATGAGTGTAATGATAGGAAAGCGATACGTCGCAGTGTGGGCATTCCATCACGTAACCGCAACTTCTGCAAGAGACGAAGGTACTGTGTCCCCGACGATTAATGAACAGAATCGCCTGTTGCTGCCTTTCTGGGAGCTTTGCCAGTGCCTCAAGTAGGGAACGACTGAAAATCGACCGATTTCCCATCTGCAACTCCCGCCGCATATCCACAATTTCTACTGGCGGCAAAGGACGCGATTGAATCCTTTCTGGTAGGGAAAGATAATAGGTGACTGGTGATTGGGGATTGGTGATTGGTGATTGGTGATTGGTGATTGGTGATTGGGGATTGGGAAATTCTTTTCCTGCTTCCCCTGCTTCCCCTGCTTCCCCTCTCCCCACACTTCCCACACTCCCCACACTCTTCCCCTCTGCTCCTCTGCTCCTCTGCTCCTCTGTTCCCTCTTTTCCTTGTCTGACTTCTAGCCAACTTTCTAATGAAGGTGTTGCCGAACCCAGAATTATCGGACAATTTTCTAACGCTGCTCGCCATGTAGCGACGGTACGAGCATGATAAGTCGGTAAGAGTTGAGTTTGCTTGAAACTGGAGTCGTGTTCTTCGTCCAGGACGATTAAACCGAGTTTGGGTAAGGGAGCAAAAATTGCAGAACGAGTCCCAATGACGACTTGGGGTTCACCTGCAAGCATCTGTCGCCAGGTATCATATCGTTCGCCGTCAGAGAGAGCGCTATGATAGACGCAAACTTTATGACCGAAACGAGCGCGGAAACGGTCGGTC
>CAYTUO010000274.1:0-6397 GCA_964441015.1 uncultured Pleurocapsa sp. | reverse complement strand
TCCCGATTTTTCTCCAGCCCCTGGATGAATCTTAAAAACATACCCTTGAAAGGGAATAGTGGAGAGTTGGTCATTAATATCTCGGATTCGCTCGAACTAAGCGGTGTAGACTCTCTTTTTGGGCGAACGAGTTTTATATTGTCTTCAGCACCCGAACTTAATGAAACAATACAACAATTATTCAGACTGCCGCCTATTCCCACTGGTGAACCTAAGAACGTCGTCATAAATGCGGGGCGTTTAGTACTTTCAGATGCCGCTTTAATTAGCGTTAGAAACGACGGAACGGGAAACGCTGGCGAGATTCAAATTAACTCTCCTTCTATCACTCTCAATAATGCCAAAATTACCGCAACAACTCATTCCGGCGAAGGCGGAAATATAAAAATTGCTTCAGAAGATATAAGATTGCTTAATGGCAGCCAAATTTCTGCAACTGCGGGTGGAACTGGAAATGGCGGCAATATCTTCCTCAACGCAGACACCCTCATTGCCCTAGACAAAAAAACGATTGTTGCCAATGCTTTTGCTCGAAGAGGCGGTAACATCTCTATCAACGCTCGCGCTGTTTTTACCGCTCGCCCTATCAATGAAACTTTTGATGCTAGTTCCCAGTTAGGCATCGACGGGACAATAACTATTAATACGCCAGAGATTGACATCGAGAAAGAACTCGAACAATTCAACTCTCAAATCATCCCAATCGAACAAGTCGTGGCAAGAAGTTGCGTCACCGAGAGAAATGCTCGGCAAGGCAGTTTCGTTATTACGGGCAATGGAGGACTTCCGGCAACCTCAGAAACCGCCGTCGATGAATTTCATTTAGACGAAGATAGAGGCTCTAGGGCAGATGGCAGGAGTTCTCAGCTTACTGTTTCCGATGAAAGCGATCGCTTGGAGGCTATGCCCAATCCTTCTTCACCAGAAATGAGATCTATCTCTTCTGTAGCGCCTTGGAAACCGGGCGATCCCATCGTTCAAGGCACGACGTTAGTTTACACAGAGGATGGAAGATTATTACTTGTAGCGGAAGCTTCTTCAGAAAAAGTTGAATCGGCAGAAGATTTGGTTTGCGATTGAGAAAGCGATCGCAGTAGTTTTCCCAGACCGAGGTTGATTGAAGGGAGAGATTTCCAGCCAATTTCAAAATCTTACTCTTGTCCCTACCGAAAATGATAGTCCATCTTCTTGCAAGGAATCTCCCTCGTTCTCCACCTCAACTAAAGGGATGCCGTAGTCCAAGCGAACGAACAGATAGTCTTGAAGTTGCCATCGCAGGCTCAATCCCGTACTAACGATTGTATTAGGAGGTAAAACCTCGCTTTCGTTATTCCAAACCGTACCAAAATCAACAAAAGGTGCGATCTCCAAATTGCCCCAATCTTCATCTCTAACCAGCGTAAACTGTAATTCGCTAGAAGCGGTCAAAGCATTATCGCCAACCCGCAGATTTTGCCTGTATCCCCTCACCGTATTAATTCCTCCAAGTGTAAATTGCTCAATTGGTAGTAAAGAATCGGGAGTAAGTTGAGTAGCCACACGCAAGAGAAAGATAACGTCTTCGTCTAGCTTTTCTACCCACTGAAACTGTCCCTGCCAGGAAAAAAAGCGCCCGTCAGGGGCAGAGTCGTTAGTTGTCGCCTCAAACCAATCCAAGCCGACGCTAAACTGCGATCACGCTGCCAATACCCGATTCGAGGAGCGAGAAATCCACTCCTGTCCCAACCTCAGCGCAGTCACTCTCGATTTTCCTTCTTCTGAGCCTTCAGTAAAGGAAAAGGGAATGTCTTCGAGGATAAAGGTTCGGCTCTCTTGCAGATCGACAGAGAAGAACAAAGCAATTTCTTCTGTTGATCTTTTAACGAGCGGCTGACGGACTAGCACCGAAAATCTATCCGATTCTGCTCTGATGCCTAGTTCTTCAAATTTTTCGACGATTCGGTTATCGCCGCTATTGTATTCCACTTCGATCGTGCCATCTTTTGCATTAAACGGAATCTTATAGCCAATCTCGTATTTATCCAGCCCTTCGGTAAGGCTGTAGGAAGCGCTAAGGCGATCGCCGAATCCCAACAGATTTTGATGCTCGATGAAAATCGTTCCTTTGTACTCCCCAATAGCGGGAGACTCGTAGTTATCGAATTGCCACCCGAGTGAAAAGGCAGGGGCTTCTTTTAGCTCTACAACTAAAACGCTCAATCCTGGCGAAGTTCCCTCCTTCAAATCGGCTCGAACTCGTTGAAAGAGGGGATTGAACTCAAGCAGTTGCAGCGCTTCAGAGATGCGATCGACCTTTAGGGGAGGCTGGCTTGCTTCTCTAAAGCGATCGCGCACGTAGCTTTCCTGAAGGCGATCTAGCCCTCTAATTTCAATTTTTTCCAACTGCCCCTCTACAACTTGCACGACAACCGTGCCATCTGAAAGATCTTGGAGAGGCAGGTAAGCTCCTGAAGTTACATAGCCAGATCGCACGTAGAGATTAGTAATTGCCTTCCTAATTTCTTCTAGAAAGATTAGAGTAATTTCTTGGTTAATAAAAGGCTCTGTTATTGCTTGAATCTCGGTCTCTTCAAAAACTGTGCTGCCTATTACTTTAATCTGTTTAATTTTGCGCGTTTCTTGCTTTACGGTTGATGCTACTGGAACTAGGAAAGGTTCATTAAGCGCTAAAACTGGGTGATTGATTAATAGAAATGCTAAGGCAATAATAAGAACTTGTTTTTGTCTGTTTATTCTCATCAAAACACCATGAAAAAAGCTATTTTAAAATTAGCTAAAATCAGGAAAAACATCGCTAAAGTTTTTTACATTCTTAAGAAGAAAAATTTTTCTTAAATCTACCAGTATTTTTGTCAAATTTTGATGTTGCTATAGATAATATTAAATTTAATAAGTGTTTTACAACATCATTCATGAAAAGTTACGATTGATCCTGAAAAACCTTGAGAACCTTTTCCAGCAATTCTTCCAATTGCCATAATTTATCGACAGCACGAAGATAGCGTTTCACGACAAGGGGGACTCGTTCGGGGGCAAATAGCCAAGGTCGTACAGAACTTTCCTGGTAACCAGTCAATTCAGCTAAAAGCTCTGCACAGGCTTTTTTATAACCATATTCGTCAAGATTTATCTTCTTTTTTTTTGGAACCCATCGCTGACAAAATTCCAATGGCTCTAAAGGTTGAAACATTTAATTTCTAGCTCAAATAGATGTTAAATAACACCTCTTAAGATCGGTTAGTTTCAACCAAAATAGTTGAATTTGAGCAATATGTTAAGATAGTTGCTACAGAGATTGTGAATCAGAATTCTTTTTACTTTGTGGTTGATTATTTTTAATGACTATTAAGCTCTTAATTGTTGAAGATGAAACTTCTCAACAACAAGCTTTTTTGAGTTTTTTTCGTAAAGAAATTAAAGCCAAAGAATATGAGTTAGTTTTTACTAAAACTGGAGAAGAAGCTTTAGAAATTATTACAAAAGATAAAGAAAAAAAGATAGATTTATTGATTGCAGATCTAAGGATGCCAGCAGCAAAAATAAATGGTTGGCAATTAATAAAAACCCTAATCAGTCAACATATTAACCTTAAAGTTATTGTTGTGACAGCTTGGGGAAAATTAGAAGATTTTACAGCAGAAGAAAGAAAAAATATTTTCTTTTTTTTAAATAGAAAAGAAAGTTCGCTAAGCAAACTAAAAAGTTTGGTAGAAGCTTCTTTACAGTTACCTGAACAGTTGACAATCCATTCAAAAAGAGTTGGATTTAATACTTTAAAGAAATTCAGTAAAGATTTACCATCTCGTCAAAAACTTCAGTTAATCGAAGACTTAATTCCTTATTTGAAAGAGAAAGAACTGAGACAGCTACAAAATCGCTCACCAGAATTAATTCATGAGTGTTTGAGTCAAGTAGCAGTAAAAGAGCAACAAAAAAAGTGGCTTATCGAAAAAGTCCAGTTTGGACTTTTTTGCTTGCCTATTCCTATAGAAGATTTAGACTACTTCTACATTGATTCAAAAAAAAAAGATAGTTATGGACCTTACTACTATCTGCGGTATTGGTGGGAAGGAGCGTTGCGGTCTACTTATTTAGGAAAGGAACCCCCGCCTTTTTGTTAATTTTTGCTAAATTTTGTCAACTCTTAGCTGAGCTTGAATAGGGCTAATAGGCAATCACGAATCGGCTAAGCGTTAGCAGCACTTGCTCCTGCTCTTGTCAGATACATCCCTTGAGACTATTCCTTAAAAACCAGATGTACTCGCCGGAACCCTCACCCAGTCAGCCTTGTACAAATAAGATGCATTTGCCCGGTCATAGAGGGGTAGATAAGTTGATTTTTTTGAGAAAATAGGATAAAAAGATTTTTAAGTTCTAAAAAAATAGGGGAGTATTTAAGTGAAATTACTCCCTTTAGATGTTTTTTTGCATATATTTATGAAAAGTATAACACCATCAAAAGTATCTGACGATAGGGAGCAATTAGCTCTAGAGCGTACACTAAGTCTTCCCCGCCAAACCTTACAAGATATCGTGCAGTGGGGAAACACTTTTCTCAAAAAAGCACAAAATGAAAAAGAACTGACAGAACTATACGGCAGTCAACTCGTCAGTGGTTGTATGGCGATCGCGCAATGGTGGCAGACGCTTTCAGAAAACCAATGCCGTGCGTTTGAAGCCCTCAGTTTGGTTTATTGTCCCCTACCGCTAGCCTCCAAATTTTCCAAGCTCCCGCTTCAACTTCTAGACGATTGTCTTGCGGCTCTACAAAAGCAAGCTCAAAAAGCTCAGCTTACTCTAAACCAAATTACTCGTACTCTCAACCAATTCATTGCCAAAACTAAGTTGCACTTGGGCGAACCGCTCGCTGACGAACATTGGTATGCCATACAAAAAAAACTAGCTCTTAACAACTTAGAGCTAAAAGAGATCCAACAGCAAGCTAAACAGCTTGCTGAAATCGCTCCCGACACGGGAGATAGAGAAATTCACACCGAAACGGTTGTTGAAATTTTAAAAGAACGAGGCTATCAAACAGAACAACTTCTACCCAAACCCAAAATTAAACGTTATTCGCCAGCCGAAGTCGAACAAATCAAACAAGAGCAAGAACAAGAGCTTCGAGAAAAATACGAACAACAGATTTGCGCTCTCAAAACTGAAGCTTTTAATCTGGCCAAAGAAGAATTTTTCCAACAATTTATCCAGCAAAATGCAGAACTAGAAAAACATTACCAACAGCAAATCGAAAGATTGAAGTCGGAAATTGAGAGTCTAAGAGAACAAATGGAGAAAGTTCAAGAACAATTTGCGGCTCAACCTAAAGCCAAGAAAACTAAGAATTTTCTTCAGGAAATTCATCGCCTAACTGCGCCAAAAATGGCTTTTTCTTGACATCTTTAGCAGCTAAACATGATAGGTTTCCGTTCCCCAAAGACTAGGCAAACGATTCTTCAAAAATGGGATCTGCTAATCGTCTCTAATAATGTTTGCTCGATTGAGGGAATTCAATATGCACTTTCCGATTCTCCTCATTTTCTGATTCTCGCAGTCCTCGCCGATCTCCAAGAAACACTTGCCATGATCGCGCAAGTTCAACCCGATTTTCTGGTCGTCGATCGCCCAGACCGAGAAAACTTCTTATATCAAATTAAAACCAAATATCCTCAGATCGCTCTAATCGCAGTCGGGAGCGATTCGTTCTATGCTGATTATTGCCTCAACAGAGCAATTCCCCTAAAAGAACAATTTGAGATTTTAGTTCAGAAAAAACTTCAGTCTCAATTGACTTTCTGCATTCAGGGGATTCCTTCTTACCAAAAATTAGTTGAAAAAACCTACTTTTCTCCAAAAGAAAGAGAAATTCTCGCCTATCTCAGCTATGGTTGCTCCTATGAAGAGATTGGGGAGAGCCTTCATCTATCATCTCGTACCATCCAAAAACATACTGACAGCTTAAGAGAAAAACTTAATGCCAAAGATAAAGCTCATTTAATTTGCCTTGCTTTTAGAAGTGGATTAGTTAAGTAATTTCCTTCATCTATTAAAAGTCATTCTAATCCAGCTTCTTCCGGCTTCTTCGGCCGCATCGCTCGTGGTTAGGGTCGATGCCCCTGTTCCCCTCCGTCAAGTTTTAGACTAAACTAGATTTCAATTAACGACTAAAACAACGTTAATTCTCATGTCAACCCAGAGAACGACCAAAAAAGAACGCCAAAACGCCAGAACGCCGTCCCATTTAGGCTACCAACCTGCGGACGACGCTCTTTTTGGGGCTTCTTTCTCAAGTTCTCTATTGTTTACCCATCAATGGAGGTGTGGAACTGAGAGAAGAATCTATTGAATTTTGTTATCAGCGACTGCATACCATCAGTCGTGTGACTGCGGTTGATTTGAT
>CAYTUO010000273.1:0-6412 GCA_964441015.1 uncultured Pleurocapsa sp. | reverse complement strand
TTGGGATGGCGTGTAAAGTACCGGGGGCAGAGAATGTCAATCAATACTGGAACTTATTAATGGAAGGGCGATCGGCAATTGGAGAAGTTCCGCAAACGCGCTGGTCGAGTCAGGATTATTTTGATGAGACGGGGAAAACCGCGCATACTACTTATTGCAAACGGGGCGGCTTTATTAACGATCCCTTCGACTTCGATGCCATGTTTTTTGGGATTTCCCCACGGGAAGCAACCGTAATGGACCCCCAGCAACGTCTATTCTTGGAGATTGCCTATCAAGCACTTCAACAAGCAGGCTATGGCGGAAAACATCGACCCAAGGACATCGGCGTATTTGTCGGTTGCGGACAGAATAACTATGTCGAGCATTTTGTCAACTATCAGTATTATGGGGCATTGCGCCGTCGTTTAGAAACCAGTTCTTGGTTTAGCCATCTATCTCCAGGCGATCGCCAGCACCTACTGGGAACGCTTTCAGAGATTCTCGAACCGAGCGAAATCCTGTCCGAGACAGCAGCAGGCAACGAATTAAACGAACTTGCCGCTAGAGTCAGTCACTGTCTGGATCTCAATGGGCCGAGTCTATCCGTCAGTACCGCCTGTTCCTCTTCCTTGGTCGCCTTGCACCTTGCCTGCGAGAATTTGCGTTCCGGTCAAATGTCTATGGCGATTGTCGGTGGGGTGAATCTAAATCTCAGTCCGACTCCCTTTACCTTCCTCAGTCGCGTTCAAGCTCTTTCGCCGACGGGAACCTGTTATCCCTTCGATAGTCGGGCCAACGGAATGGTTTTAGGAGAAGGTGCAGGCGCTTTGATTTTGAAACCCCTGCAACAAGCGATCGCAGATGGAGATTTTATCCATGCCGTAATTAAAGGGTCGGCAATTAACAATGATGGACATTCTCAGGGGATCACCGCACCGAATCCTCAAGGTCAGGCACAAGCGGTTCGCAAGGCTTACAAGCAATTTGGCATCGAACCGGAAACCATTTCTTACATCGAAACCCACGGAACGGGAACTTTGCTCGGAGATCCCATCGAAATCGAGGGCATGACTAAAGCATTCCAAACTTTTACCGACCGTCGCGAATTCTGCGGTGTTGGTTCGGTTAAGTCTTCTATCGGTCATTTACTCTCGGCTTCGGGAATTATCAGCCTGATCAAAGTCGTACTTGCCATGCAACACGGTCAGATTCCGCCAACGCGGGGATTCGAGCAGCCCAATCCCAATATCAATTTTGCAGAAACTCCCTTTTATGTCGTCGGGGAAAAAGGGTTGGTTTGGTCGGCAAAAGAGCGTCCTTTGCGGGCAGGAGTTAACGGTTTTGGCTTTGGCGGCACGAATTGTCACGTCATTCTCGAACAAGCGCCCGTCCTGCCAACCTTGCCAGTAACAGCAAAGGATTCTTCCCCTCACCTTCTCTGCTTAAGCGCCCGCAATCAGCCAGTTCTCAAACAAATTGCCAAACAACTGCGCGAGCATCTGCTAGAGCATCCCGAACAGGAACTAGCCCAAGTCTGCTTGACAATGAACAATGCCCAGCGCGAACTGACTTACAAAGCGGCTTTATCGATCGGCGATCGCCAAGAGCTATTAGAGAGTTTAGCTGCGATCTGCCAAGAAACAACGCGATCGCCTTTGGCGCTGCCCGGAGGGCAATCGAACCTTTATCTCGGTCGAGCCAATCCCCAACGGGCAATCCCAATCTACTTGCTACTCGACGGAAGCAGCCCTCTAGCGCCTGAAGAAGCCGAAGTTATAGGAAACCGTTTTCCAGCCTTTCAAACCGCCTACCGCGATTGCCAAGCTGCCTGGGAACGCGCAGTCAACGAAGGTCGCGCCTTGAGTGGAAAAGCTGACATCTTTGCCGTTCAGTACGCTTTAGGACGCTTTTTGATGTCCCTGGCACTGCAACCGACCAGTTTGTTGGCGCAAGAGACGGGAATCTTAGTCGGTGCTTGTCTGTCGGGACGATTGAGCTTAGAAGCGGCAATGATGACCTTAGCTCGTTTAGAAGGAGAGAAAATGGTCATGCCTCTCAAGGATGCTAACACAGAAGAATTATCAGCCCTCAGTTGGACTTGTCCCTTAGTCACGCCAAGCGGCATCTTCAGAAATATCGCTCCAGTTTCTAGTTTACAACTCGGTGTCCTGGTGCAAAAGGGCGATCGCTTGCATCGGAAAGGTTGTGGCGAGTCGATCTCGGAAGATGGGGTGTATGTATATCTGGGAGGTTCTTTAGATCTAAGAGAACGATTAGAAATTGGAAATTCATCAACCTGGATCGATTGTGACTCAGAAGACGTAGCGGTCAATCGGTTGCTCGGTGCGATCGCTCGATTATATGTCGCAGGTGTTCGCTTGAATAGTCAGAGTCTCTTTCCTGAAGGAATGCGTCGAGTCCCCTTACCAACTTATCCCTTTGAGCGAAAAACTTACAAAGTCTCGGTTGTTGAAAGCGACGAGTCAAGCGTTTCGGTTGTGCCAACCAATCGAGAGTTATTGCCCGCAGAAAGCTTACCTGTTCTATCCCAAGAGCAGCGTCAGTTAAGTTATCAAGCTTTATCCCAAGAGTTAGGAAATTTTCTGCCAAAGTCTGCATCTTAGCCTATTTCCTTTCAAAAGGGATTTTAAATCTCACGCAGAGGCGCAGAGGCGCAGAGGAAGTGTGGGAAGCAGTTATCAGTTATCAGTGTCAGGAGTTCAGGAGTGTAGGTTAGGCTTTGCCTAACTTAGGAGTTCAGCAGTAAATATTCTCCCTTGTCCTCCCACCCTCCCTACACTCCCCACACTCCCAATCACCTTGTCACCAATCACCAGTCACTAATCACTAATCACCAATCACGAATTGACCATGATGAAACTACCTGATGGCCCTAAGACTCATCCTGTACTTCAGTTGCTCTCTTGGATGAATGACACTCTAGGATATATGAAAAGGGGAAGCCAGCGCTATGGCGATCTCTTTACTGCAAGGCTTGGCAATTCAGAACCCATTATCTATGTTAGTAATCCCCAAGTCATTCAGCAGATCTTCAACGGCGAGTCTAAACAGTTTAGCAATCCTGGCAACCAGCTTTTTAAGCCGATTTTAGGTCAAAATTCCCTCATCGTTCTCACTGGCAACAACCACCGCCGCCATCGCCAGCTTATCATGCCTTCATTTCATGGAGCGCATCTAAAAGCCTACGGGCAAATCATTTGTAACATCACCGAGCAAGTCTTTAGCGAGTTAAAACCAGGGGAAATCTTTTCAGCACGTTCTGCCACGGAAAGGATTTCAGGACAAGTCATCTTCAACGTCTTGTTTGGTGTCGATCGCACGGAGCGTTTGCAAAAACTCGATCGCCTTATTAGCGCTGCCTTAGACTTTGCCAAATATCCTTTAGTATCTAGCTTATTCTTTTTCCCATTCTTGAGAAAGGATTTAGGGCGCTGGAGTCCGTGGGGATATGTCTGTCATCTGATGCGACAAATTGATAAGCTTATCTACGCTGAAATTGAAGAACGCCGTCAAAACTGCGATCGCAATCGCACCGATATCCTCAGTTTACTTATGGCTGCTTGCGATGAGGCAGGCGAACCCATGAGCGATGCAGAATTACGCGATGAATTAGTGACCCTGATGTTTGGTGGCAAGGATGGGGTTGCTTCGGCAATGGCTTGGTCGCTTTACTGGGTGCATCATTTACCCGATATCGGCGAAAAACTGCGTCAAGAAATTAATACCCTTGGTTCAAACCCAGATCCGCTCGCTATCTTTCGATTGCCTTATCTCACGGCAGTTAGCAAAGAAATTCTGCGAATCAGTCCCGTCGAGATCCAAACTCAACCCAGGATCGTTGCCTCGCCTGTTGAGGTGATGGGGTACGAGTTACCCGTAGGGACAGTCTTAATTCCTTCCATTTATCTCGTCCATCAGCGCGAGGATTTATATCCACAGCCTCAACAGTTTAAGCCAGAACGTTTTCTAGAAAAGCAATTTCCTTATTACGAATATATGCCCTTCGGTGGCGGTAGCCGTCGCTGTGTTGCAGCAGCCTTAGCTGAGTTTATTCTCAAGCTAGTCTTGGCGACAGTCGTATCGCGCTATCAACTAACTCTAGCCGATAATCGACCCGTGCAACCTGTTCTCTGCGGTTTAAACCTCGTGCCTGGAGATGGGGTAAAGATGCTTTTTTCAGGAGTTCGGACTAGCATTTCAGAGCTAGAAAAGGAATTATTGCCATTAGAGCCAGTTTAATCTCAATTTTTTTAATTAATTCACACTTAAAACGATTTAGGGAAGTTTAATGAATCTTACAAGCGTAGAACAGCAAGTATTTTCTCTGGTTGCCAAGATTACCGGACATGGCGTGGCAGACTTAGAACCCGATCTGTTTCTCGAAAGCGATTTAGGGATAGATTCGATCAAGATGGTGGAATTGCTCAATGGCTTGATTCAACTGATTCCTGAAGCACAACAAGCCGCGTTTTTGCAATCTGTACCGATGGAACAGTTAATGCAATTGCAAACGTTAGCTGAAATCCTCCAAATTGCTAAAAATTGGTTAATTCCCCCAAATCAAAATGGAAAAACGGCTCTGAGCATGACTTTAACTGAGGCTGAAGTCATTCCCATTCCACAAGAGAAAAACGGGAAAACGTCTCGGAGCATGACTTTGACTGAGACTGAAATTATTTCTATTCCACGAGAATCAATTCCCCAAGAGCATAACACAAACGTCGAACAGCAAGTATTTTCTCTGGTTGCCAAGATTACCGGACATGGCCTAGCAGATTTAGAACCCGATCTGTTCCTCGAAAGCGATCTAGGGATAGATTCGATCAAGATGGTGGAATTGCTCAATGGCTTGATTCAACTGATTCCCGAAGCACAACAAGCCGCATTTTTGCAAGCTGTGCCGATGGAACAGTTAATGCAATTGCAAACGTTAGCTGAAATCCTCCAAATTGCTCGACAGTGGCTCGTTTCGACCGTGCGCGAAACAGCAGTTGCGATCGCCCAAAAACCCCAGCAAGTAAAACAGACAGTCGAAACCGTTGAAATTCTTGACGTTCAGACTTATCACTTGTTAACTCACTGGATGCTCAACTCTAATAGTTTGGCTTCTAGCGTGCGCTTGCAGGGAGATTTCGCTCTGAAAATCGCTTGGCAGAGTTGGCAGGATCTCATCGCTCGACATCCCATGCTCAGAGCATACTTTGTCATTCCCGAAAATGCCACGAGTTTTAAAGACTATCAGTTAGCGGTACTCGAAAACCCTGCACTGCCTGAGATTCCCGTCACCGATCTGCGACATTTAGACAAGGCAACTCAAGAACAATTGGTTAATGAGGAATTCCAACGCTTGCTCAATTGGCGCTGGCAACTGACGGAATGGCCCCTGCATCGATTTTCGGTTTTCCGCCTAGAAGATTCAGTCTATCAACTCTTTTTAGCTCACGAACATCTCATCGCCGATGGTCTGAGTTCGCAAATTCTCTGGCGGGAATTTCTAGAAATCTATCGATCGCGCAACTGTGGTGAAACGCCTATTTTACCGCCGCCAACCCCGCTCGAAAGTTACCAAAAATTAATCCGTCAGCTTAATAGTTGGCACAATCTTGAAGAAGAACAGGCACTCACCGTCTATCTCAAAGAACAGGGTAAAGATTCTTATCTGTGGAATCCCGCAAACAGTCAGATAACCTCTCCCGTTCCTTTGTTCCACCATCAATCCTATCGTTTAGAAACAGAGACGACGGCTCAACTAATTGCTCGAACCCAGGCGTGGCGCTTGCCGCTTAATTCTCTCTTACTAGGCGCTTTCCTTCGCGCTGCGGCTAAATTTGAGTCGTCTTCCCAACCGATAATCCTGCAAATTCCCACAAGCGGCAGGGTTTATCCTCATGTCGATGTGGCTGATGTGGTGGGCGATTTTGCTCAGAATCTAGCTCTCAGTTTCGCTCCCGTGCAACCGGATGAAGAGTGGCAGCACTTGTTAGAGCGGGTTCGCCGAGAAGTAGAACGAGGTTTGACGCTAGGATATGATCGCGCCCAGTATCGTCAAATGGCTCAAGGCGTTCGAGAACAGCTACAGTTAAAAGATGGCAAGGTTCCTGAAAGTAGCCTATCGATTTTGCGCTCGACTCGGAAATCCAATCTTTACTGTCCTTATACCGGACATACCCATCTCAAAACGCAGTATGGCGGGGTAAAGCTTCTTGATTATCGTGCAGGCGGAATTAATTCGGCGGGAACACTGGATCTCTTACAAGAAATCTTCGACGATCGCTTGCACCTTTTTATTAGCTACGACAGTCAATTTTTCTCGGCTTCTCTGATTAAAAGTTTGCTCGAAGAATACACCGCTCAACTCGAAGAATTAGCTTCTTTGCCGATAGAATCGCAGCCAAACACTCAACCGCTT
>CAYTUO010000272.1:3762-6432 GCA_964441015.1 uncultured Pleurocapsa sp. | reverse complement strand
CGCGGGATTTTGATTGGTCTTATTGTTGCTATCTTAGGAGGTTTGGCAAAATTGTTTGGTTTGGTTGGTAATCCTTAATGCGATCGCGTCTCGCTCTACAGTTATTGGTTAATGCGATCGCATTGCTCATTATATAAAAATATCTTACTTAGGAGGTATTGCAAACACTCTGCCGTCTGGTTCAAGGATTAGCTTTCCACCTAATTCTTCAATTTTATTCTTAGCTAATTGACGAGTTTGTTTATCTCTTACATTCACAAAAACCATGAACCATGCACCTACTTGTGCTTGTTTGCTATCGGGATTTTTAGATAAAAATTCAACAGTATCTAATGCTGACTTTTCTATTCTGGTATCTCCAGGCACTCTAGCCCAATTAGCTGCCATTTGATAAGAATGTTTAGCCGCTTCAACATCTCCTAAAAATAATAGTTCATCAACTCCTTTATAAAGCCAAACAAAATAAGAATCAGGAATCTTAGGGGAGAGATATTTTAATCCCTCTTCCATCAAAGCAACAGTGCGATCAGGACGACCAGCGTTAATAGAAGAAGCAGGAGAAAGAATTAAATATGCACTAACAAAGCGAGGATCATTTTTAACAATCAATTTTAAAAATTCTGGATTCAAAGAGTTACCTGTTTGTTCTCTGGCTTCTCCATCGCCATAATATTGAATAAACCTCAACATTGTCCAATTGGCAACTAAGTTATCAAAGCCAAATGAAGGTAAATTATCTAAGATGTCTAGCTTGATTTTTTCGAGTTCTTCTTCTTTTTGATAATCAATTTTATTCAGTCTAGCTTCAGTTAAATATCTTTGTCTTGGTATTTGTAAGCCAGCAATTGATAGTAAACAAAAAATACCAATAGTAGCTGAAATTAAGGTTGGAGATAGTAGTTTTCTCAAGAGATTGATAATTTCTGTATATCTGGGAAGAAAATCTCTTTCTTGTTGTTTAACGTAGAATCTGTCCATCGTTACAAGTGGTCGGATTAGTGATTTGAGGAGTAACAGAAGAGCTATTAGCTAAGCATATAACTGATGTCACTGAACCGCCATTGATGAAAACAGCAGAAGCAACGCTTTTAAGTTCGTTGGTATAAGTTGGCTGGGGAGTGGCTAGATGTTGCACTTCATCAGCAGTCGGTGTACCATTAACAGAATACTGATAAAATTGAGTCTCATAATTGCTTCCGTTAAAATAACCGACGGTGATTTCGCGGCTAAGCTCCTGCAACGAACTAGCAAAGACTCCTTCTTCAAAACGATAGACTTGTTGCGCTCGATTAATTGCACCTAAATTGTTTTTGGCTTCAGATTCTCTAGCTTTTTCAACTTGTTTAATTAAATTAGGTAGAGCGATCGCAGACAGAATGCCAAGGATAATAACTACGACGAGTAGCTCAATTAAGGTAAATCCTTTAGTCTCTTTTTTGTGAGTCCAGGATGGTATTAATGTAGTCAATAAGTACATCATTTCTTCACCTCAAGATGGTGAATTTGACAAGAGTTAAGATTAAAAAACTTCTGGGTAAAACAAAAAGGAACTGAGTAACAGTAAGGATTGCAATTCAGTTCCCTGATTAGTTAATGTAATTAATGTACTATTTTTAGCTGGTTATAAGAGTATCCTATGCTAGGGTTAAAAGCTATATTACATAGGACGCTCCACTTCAGCAATTAATTCACTTGAGTCGTACCTGTTGTATCACAAGCGACAGGAGTCGTAGTAGTTGCGGCAGTTGGTGGAATAGGTGCAGTGGCACCATCAACGAGATTTTGCTCACAAATAACGGCGGAGAATACACCAGCATCAGTTTGACCAACACCAGAAGAGTAATCTTTGATATCATTTTCGTATTGAGTCTTAGCTGTTGCTATGTGTTCCGCTCTTGTTCTGTCTGGAGTTCCAGAATCAGCAAAATCATAATACTGTACTTGCAATTGTAAAGGTAGGTTGCCAGTCCCGTTAGTCCCAAGGGTACCAAACGTAGCTTTTTCTAGACGGTTAGCCTGCTGAGCGCGGTTAACAGCGCCGAGGTTGTTTTTAGCTTCAGATTGTCTACCTTTAGCAACTTGACCTAAGAGGTTGGGGAGAGCAATAGCAGCAAGTACACCGATGATGATAACAACAACTAGCAGTTCAATTAAGGTAAAACCTTTGTTAGATTTTTTGTTAGCGAGAACTTTGAGTAAGTTAGCTTTGAATAGAGTGTTCATTGTTTTTTCCTTGTTCGGTAGGGGTTTTGTTTTTTTCTCTTCTAAAAAGAACATACCCACCTCGATCGCATTTCATATCACCCCCAGAAAAAATTTTTTTGAGAGAAGACAAGGGGGATAAAGAGTGTGGGAAGTGTGGGGAGACAAGGAGACAAGGAGAGAGCATTCCAAATGGTTATTATATGGTCATTGTAGTGTGAGCGTCTCGCTCACCAACCTTTTTCTCTCGTTCACTCATCAATCTTTCTCTCTCGCTCACCAACCTATCTCTCTCGTTCATCAACCTCCCTCTCACTCACCAACTTTCCTTTTTCGCTCACATACTTTTATCTTTCTCACTCACCAACCTTTCTCTCTCACTCATCAACCTTCCTGTCTCACTCATCAACCTTTCTCTCACTCATCAACCTTCCTGTCTCACTCATCAACCTTTCTCTCACTCACCAA
>CAYTUO010000272.1:1413-3662 GCA_964441015.1 uncultured Pleurocapsa sp. | reverse complement strand
TCTCTCACTCATCAACCTTCCTGTCTCACTCATCAACCTTTCTCTCACTCACCAACCTTTCTCTCACTCACCAACCTTCCTTTCTCTCTCACTCATCAACCTTCCTGTCTCACTCATCAACCTTTCTCTCACTCACCAACCTTTCTCTCACTCACCAACCTTCCTTTCTCTCTCGCTCATCAACCTTTCTCTTTCTCGCTCATCAACCTTCCTCTCTCGCTCACACATCTATACTCTTAGCGAGCAAGATGCTCGCACTACAAATAATATTCATAAAAACCTCGTTGAGAAATCATAGCTAAAATCGGCAGCAAGGGGAGGTAACTGAGCGATCGCTCTTTGGGTATGATAAGCTGTGGCTAGGAGTTGAAAGAAGCTAAAATGCCAGACAGGGTTACTCTGGAGCAAGTTTTAAACTTGGCAAAACAATTATCGCCTATAGATAAGATACGCTTGATCGAACAGGTGACCCCTCAGCTAAAGCGCGAGTTAGTTGCTTCTCAATCTACGCCGCGCAAATCTTTACGGGGAATGTGGCGTGGACTTGAGATTACAGATGACGATATCGCTCAGGTAAGGCAGCAAATGTGGAAGAATTTTCCGCGAAAGGATATTTGATGTCTGATGCAGTAACGGATACTCATTCGCTGATAAGAACATGAATCGAAAACGCTGAAATTGAACCATGAAATACCTTGGATATGAAGCAATTGTTGAATACGACGACCAAGATCGATTATTTGTGGGTCGAGTTATCAATACTCTTGACATAATCGCCTTTGATGGCTCATCGGTAGAAGAACTAGAAAGCTCTTTCAAGGCGGCTGTTGACGAGTATTTAGAAGATTGCAAAAATAGAGGAAAAACACCAGATAAACCCTTTTCTGGTCGCTTCAATCTGCGTATCTCTCCTTCTTTACATCGCCAAGCGGCTCAAAGAGCAGAAAAAGAAGGAATTAGCTTAAATACTTTGGTTGAGAAAGCACTCCACAATGTTCTACAGATCTGAAGTAAGAATGCTCAAATGCTATTGTAGGTAAAATACGACGATTTTGTAGCGTCTTGTTTTACATAAATATATCACTCTTATGGATAAAGCAACTCTTCAAGAAAAAGTCAATCAAGTTGCCAGCAAGCGACAATTCTTAGTCCAACTTTTGGAAAAACCCAATTTAGGAACCTTACGTCTAGATATTACCCAGGCGTTAGAAGAACTAGATGAGTTAATAGAGGAATATAGAGTCACTTTTCCTCAAGATAGTACCCAAAATTAAACGCTCTTCGCGTCAGAGCAAATCCGCTTAATTGGCCATACTATGTAGTGCGTTCGCGTAGCGTGCGCTCGATAGAGTGCATACGTCTTGCTCGCGAGCGAGACGCTCGCACTACTTGGTATTATGCTTGTTCAACCGGTTACTTCCCTGAATTTACTGATTTGAATAAATACTACGATAGGGTAAAAGCATCGACTCCTAATTCAGTACGTTCCTGGGCAGCTAAGATTCCTGCTTGAGCGTGCCACCAAGCAGCAGTCGCGACAATAGCTTCTAATGGCTGCTCAGAGGCGGTTGTCTGCGCCATCAAGCCCCCGATTAAGCCTGTCAAGACATCTCCACTTCCTCCCCGTGCTAGGGCGGGCGTACTCTCAGCAATCAGCCAGACAGCCTTTTGGGGATGAGCGATCGCAGTTCTCGCCCCTTTCAATAAGATAATTGCCCCGCTTTGTGCCGCCGCTTGTTGTACGGCATGAATTCGATCGCGATCAGGATTCGCAATATCAGGAAATAAGCGTTTAAATTCTCCTAAATGGGGAGTTAGGACAGTTGGTGCCAAGCGCTGGGATAGGCGTTCAATCGTTCCCAGTTGAGCCAAAATATTCAATCCATCGGCATCTAGCACCAGAGGACAGTCCGCCTTCAATACCTCTTGAACGACATTTTGCGCCTCCAGAGTTAAACCCGGCCCGCAGGCGATGACGCGATACTTGCTAAAATCGGCAGCAAGGGGAGGTAACTGAGCGATCGCTCCCGTTGCCGTTTCAGGACAGTCAATGATGAGAGCGTCGGGTAAATGGTTTACCAGTATGGGTTTTAGCGATTCGGGCACGGCCAGAGAAAGCATTCCCACCCCGCTTGCCCTTGCCCCCAGTCCAGTTAAAATCGCTCCACCCGCATAGCGACGAGAACCGCAAATTATCAATAAGTGTCCTTGCTGATATTTATAAGTGACTGGCGGACGTGGTAACGGCA
>CAYTUO010000272.1:0-1403 GCA_964441015.1 uncultured Pleurocapsa sp. | reverse complement strand
ATTGTCCATGCCTCTTTTGGAGGAATGCCAAAATCGATCCGTTCCGCTTTGCCGATATATTCTAGCGCTTGGTCTTGGAAAAAGCCCCGTTTCCATAGCCCCAAACACAGGGTATGGGTGGCCCGAACCGCAGTCCCTAAAACTTCTCCCGTATCCGTATGCAGTCCAGAGGGAATGTCGATACTGACAACGGGTTGCGTCCATTGATTGAGTTGATCTATTGTCCCAGCAATCTCTCCAGAGAGCGATCGCTCCAACCCAAAACCAAATAACCCATCAATCATTAACTCGCAATTGTGTAACAACTGAAAGTCTTCAACCGAGGGAATTTCTAAGTTATCAGCATATTGGGCGTGTTGTGCTGTTAAATCTTTGAGCTTAGAAAAAGGACAGTAAAGCGAAACTTGATAACCCGCTAGATGTAATTCACGGGCAACGACTAAAGCATCTCCGCCATTATGACCCGGGCCGACTAAAATTCCTACCCGCGAGACTTGAGAGAGAGGATAGAGTTGCCTAATGCGAGTTGCCGTCAATCCCGCCGCTTTTTCCATCAGTGCCGCTACCGGCATTCCCGCCGCAAAAATTCGCTCTTCTATCTGGCGCATTTGCTCGGCAGTGACGACAACTTGCTCTAGTTGTTCTTGGTGATTCATCTTGACTCTTCTGATTCGTTGGAATCTTCAGACTCTTGGGGTTCTTCGGGTTCTTCCGACTCCTGGGATTCTTCCAACTTTTCTGGTTTTTTGAGAGAAGTACTTTCCCAAAGAACGATCACAGAATCGAGTCCTCCACTTGCCAGCAAGCGACCATCGGGACTAAAAGCGAGAGAAGTTACCCAATCCTTGTGTCCGCTAAGTCTGCGTATTTCCTCGCCGCTTTCTAGATCCCAGATGCGAATGCCGTCATTGCTACCCGTTGCCAGAGTTCGCCCATCGGGATTTAGTGCGATAGCTCGGATCTTATCAGTATGTCCGCTCAGGGTATGTATCAATTGTCCGCTTTCTAGATCCCAGATTTTGATACTACGGTCGTTACTGGCCGTGATCAGTGACTTGCCATCTGGGGTAAACGCCACTCCGGTAATGGCTTCTTGATGGGGGAAAAATTCAGAAATGAAAGTTCCCTCTCTGACATTCCAAAATTGAACTCTGCCATTGCCGTTGCCGCTCGCTATGATGTACCCGTTGGGGTTAAAAGAGAGCGCATAGACGGGGTTGCCGATTCCCGCTAGCTTGTAGAGAGGACGGCGCGGATTGATCGTCCAAACTCGTAGCCCATCCAAACCGCCACTGACGAGGATTCTTCCATCTGGACTGATGGCTACCGCTACGACTGGATTGCTGTGTTCGAGAAAGGATGTTCTGTATTATTTTTCAAAAGATACCTCGTCTTCGCCTTCT
>CAYTUO010000271.1:0-6490 GCA_964441015.1 uncultured Pleurocapsa sp. | reverse complement strand
TTGGCTAGTGATTGCGGCTGGTTTGGGATCTACTCCGCTAACGGCTTCTTTAAC
This sequence comes from uncultured Pleurocapsa sp., assembly GCA_964441015.1. Taxonomy (GTDB): domain Bacteria; phylum Cyanobacteriota; class Cyanobacteriia; order Cyanobacteriales; family Microcystaceae; genus Hydrococcus. The sequence continues at coordinate 6,436 of CAYTUO010000271.1, read as the reverse complement.
CCAATCGCTCGACGTGCGTCCAGTATTGGGACAAGCTTTGCAACTGAAGTTGGCTCGGACTTTAGGCAATGCAGACTTTCAACCTGTCATTACTGGGGATGATGTTCATATTGTGCCGCTAGGGGAGGAGGGATACTGGATTGGTGCAACAGTGGAGTTTCCTAACGAGACAGGAGATGCGATCGCACAACCCGCCTTATTAGAAAAAGTCAGACAAGAGGCCATTTCTTTTTGTCCCGCTCTAGCTGAGGCGGCGATCGTTCGCACTTGGTCTGGAAAACGTCCTCGTCCAGAAGGGGAATCTGCCCCTATTATCGGTCAGCTACCTGGTTATAGCAATGTTCTAGTGGCTACAGGTCACTATCGCAACGGGGTTTTACTTGCACCTGCGACTGCACTAGCGATTCGAGATAAGCTATTAAAGATACAGGGATTTTGAGGAATCGAGGCGGAACCCATCGCTACTCAGAAAGTGCCAAGCTAGAATAGCTGTTACCAGAAACTTGCTCATGGCGCAGCCACCTGTCATTTATGCCGACGTTTGTTGTCTGAACCGACCCCTTGACGACCTGCAACAATCTAGGATTAGTTTAGAGGCGGAAGCGGTGATTTCTATCCTGCAAAAATGCCAGGAGGGGGAATGGGTCTTGCTCAACAGCGATGCCATTGAATTTGAAATTAGTAGAAACCCAGACCCCTTGAAAAAAGAGCAATTGGAGTCTATCTTATCCGTTGCCGCCTATCAGATCCCTTCAAATGAGGCGATTGAATTGAGAGCCGAAGAATTGAGGGCACTGGGTTTTAAGCTTTATGATGCCTTACATCTGGCTTTGGCTGAAGTGGGGGGCGCGGATGTATTCTTAACCACTGATGACAGGCTGCTGCGAAAAGCTCAACAATACAGGAATTTAATTCCCGTAACCGTAGAAAATCCCGTGATTTAGTTGATGGCAACTTTACAGGAGGATGGCAATGAAATTAGCTGAACTGAGAAAACGAGGATATCAAGCCTTAGTTGACTCTCTAGGGGTGGTGGGAATGATCCGCTTCCTGCAACAACTAGAAGTCGGCTATGGGGATTACACCACTGAGCGACACCAGTGGTTAGATGAACTGACCCTCGCCGATTTTCAAAGCTACGTTAAACAAAAGCATCAATAAGGCGTTATTCCTAATCTATGCTTCCACTGGTATACATCTAGACAAAAAATAAGGTGGGCACTGCCCACCCTACTGATACTGTATCGTTTGAGTCTTGCCCTATTTAGACAACACTAAACAAAATGACAAAGCCCAAAACGGCGGCAAAAACGATTAGGGCATAAAATTGAGCGCGACCGTTTTCGAGGTATTTCAAGCCTTCTCCACTGAGAATGGTCGCTAAACCCGTCAAGTTGACTGCACCGTCGATAACGCGGTAGTCCACTTCCATGATTTGTCTGGCGAGGCGACGACATCCTTGAACAAAGACGCGATCGTAAATGTCATCGAAGTACCATTTATTGAGGGAGAATTGATAGAGAGCCGGATATTTCTTGGCGATCGCGGCCGGATCGATTTTCTTCTGGAGATAGATTAACGAAGCGATCGTAATGCCAATTAAAGCAATCCCGACAGAACTCCCCGCCATAATATAGAATTCAGTCCAGTTAAAGTGGCTGGCTTCTTCTACAACTTCTCCTGGAGCATGAATAAATGCCTCGAAGAAATTTTCCCAAGGCTTGCCCACTAAGCCAATCAGGACGGATGGAACTGCCAGAAGCATCAGAGGCAGCGTCATGGTTATGGGAGATTCGTGGGGAGAATGGCTATGACTATGAGAATGAGACCCATGAGTGTCATGTTCTAATTCTTTGACATCCATTGCCCCAGGGCCGAAAACAGGCGTAGCAACCTCTGCCGCAGCTAACAGTTTCTGTTGGATAGACTTATCCTTGCCTCGAAATCCGCCTTCAAAGGTCATGAAATACATACGGAACATATAGAACGCCGTCAGTCCTGCCGTAAACCAGCCAACCAACCAGAGAAGAGGATTAGCTGCAAAGGCAAGTCCGAGAATTTCATCCTTTGACCAGAACCCTGCAAATGGAGGAATTCCACAAATTGCCAGCGTTCCCAGCAGAAAAGTAATGGCTGTAATGGGCATATATTTTCGCAAGCTGCCCATCAAGCGCATATCCTGTGCCAAAACGGGATTGTGGCCGACAACCACTTCCATGCCGTGAATGACCGAACCAGAACAGAGAAACAGCATCGCTTTGAAATAAGCGTGGGTCATCAAGTGGAATAACCCTGCCGTATAGGCCCCGATTCCCATTGCCATTACCATGTACCCCAATTGGGAAATGGTGGAGTAAGCTAAGCCTTTTTTAATGTCATTCTGGGTGAGGGCAATCGTCGCTCCCAAAAAGGCAGTGAACGCTCCCGTCCAAGCAATAACATTCATCGCGGCGGGGATAGGTTCAAAGACTGGATACATGCGAGCGATCAAAAAGACCCCAGCAGCCACCATTGTCGCGGCGTGAATGAGGGCAGAGATGGGCGTAGGGCCTTCCATTGCATCGGGCAACCAGACGTGAAGGGGAAATTGAGCCGACTTAGCCACGGGCCCTAAAAAGACCAAAATAGCAAATAGGGCTGCCAAACCAGCCCCTAACATTCCAGAGGAGACGAGTCCTTGAAGGCGTTCTCCCATGACATCAAAATCAAAGCTGCCCGTTGCCCAGTACAAGCCGAGCATTCCTAACAGTAAGCCGAAGTCGCCCACTCGGTTAACGACAAAAGCTTTTTGAGCAGCATCAGCCGCCGCCCTGCGATCGTACCAGAAACCGACCAGCAAGTAGGAACACATGCCCACGAGTTCCCAGAAGATGTAAATTTGCACCAAGTTAGGACTAATCACTAGTCCCAGCATTGAGGAAGCAAAGATGCTTAAATAAGCATAGAAGCGTACATAACCGGGATCGTGAGCCATGTAACCATCGGTGTAAACCATGACGAGAAAGGCTACCGTGGTTACGATAACCAACATCAGAGAACTGAGATGGTCGATGACATAACCCATCTTGAGATGGAAGTTTCCTGCTGCTGCCCATTCAACCATGCGGGTATAATCTTCGTGACCCTGAATTTGGCTCCACAGCAGAGCAAAGGATAGAACCATCGCTGCTCCGAGTAAGGAGACAACAAACACGGCATTAACTTGCCGGAGACGGTTAGTAGCTTGATTGAGGGAGATTAAACCTGAGCCAACAATCATTGCTCCTACCAAGGGTAGGACGGGAATCAGCCAGGCGTATTGATAGAGCGATTCCATTACGTAATGCCTACTTTATATTGCTTCACTATTTTGTTAATACCGCTAACAATTGTGACACATCACATTCCTTAATAATGTGTTTATGACTAGCCTAGTTCGCTTCTGTCAATCGATGTAGTTTTTTTACTGAGGCTCGAAAAGGATGTCATGGGGACTCGCATTAGCGGTAAGCGCGATCGCATTTTCCCATGAATCTAGTGAGGATTGAATCTTTGTCTTAAAAATACGAACGATTAGTTTCAACGTAATTGATTATTTCTGGAAAGAAATTTAAAAAATCTGACTCTATTTCTGCATAATTTTTTCTGAGTTCGTCTTGAGCAATTACCAAGTGATTAGCTCTTTTTATTCGTCGAGATAATCGCTAAATCGATCTACTTTTCGATGAGTTCTGATTCCCTTGAGAATGTTTTCGCTATAGCGGGTTTTGTAGTTTTCTAGAGGCCCTTTAACAAAATCGCCTAGCAAATTGCCAATCCGAGATTCTGCGTTATCTTCTGCTAGAAATAAATGAGCCAGATAATTCATGAGGTTAGATTTTACTGACTCTTAATTTCTAGATTCTCGGTTTTTTTATGATGAAAACGAATCCCTAAGAAAACATCGTAAAGAAAGCTCCAAAAGTTTTTTCCCTCCAGTAAACCGAGAGATTGATCGCATCCTTTGGCATCCAAAAGCGGTTTAGTCGCAAAGTATGCAGGTTGATATTTATACCAAGGAATTGAGGGCCACAGATGATGAACGAGATGATAATTTTGTCCGAGAATGAGGAGATTGAGGATGGGACTCGGATAGACTCTGGCATTTTTCCAGCGATCGCGCTCTTTGAAAGGACGATGGGGTAAATAGTCAAAAAAAAGTCCTAACGCTATTCCCACCACTAAAGCTGGAACGAACCAAAAGTTCATAATATATCCAATAAACCCAAATTTGCATCCCAGAAAAACCACTGTAAACAGAAACAGTCGGCTTAAAAACCACTCCAGCAACTCATATTTGCGCCACAAACGCCGCTTGAAGAAAAAAATCTCGTGATAGAAAAAACGGGCTGCAATCAGCCACAAAGGGCCCCCAGTGGAGACAAAATGATCGGGATCGTTTTCGGGATCGTTGACGTGAGCGTGGTGTTGCAAATGCACCCGGGTAAACACAGGAAACGCAAACCCTAACATCAGTGCGCTACCGTGTCCTAGAATAGCATTGAGAATGCGGTTTCGATGGGCGCTATTGTGAGAGGCATCGTGAATGACCGTACCTGCTAAATGTAAAGCTAGAACGTTACTACAAAAACAGCACCAGTCCCACCATCCCCACAACCAGTAACCACAAACTGAAAAAATAATCAGCCCCAAAGCTGCTAAAAACATGATTACATTGGGATTGAACCCGTCAGGCGCTTTAAGAAACTCCTTTGGTACTGTCAGCAGCATCTGGGCCGACTGCATCGTTGTTATTGCTCCTTTTTTATCCTTTCTCGCGTAGTTTACAATACCACGGCTATTTGATAAAGATTTGTAACATTATCTCATCTAATAGGTACTGGGAAAACGATCGACAATTTGTAATAGCTGTTGGTGATTGGTGAGAAGGTGATTGGTGAGAAGGTGATTGGTGAGAAGGTGACTGGGAGTGTGGGGAGACAAGGGGGACAAGGAGGACAAGGGAGAATAGAGAATATTTACTACTGAACTACTGAACTACTGAACTACTGAACTACTGACCTACTGACCTACTGAACTACTGAACTACTGACACTGATAACTGATAACTGATAACTGATAACTGATAACTGATAACTGCCTAAAAAAGGGATAAATTTAGGACAAATCCGGGCACAACCTCTTCTCCCGACAAGCTAGCAGGTAATTGAACAATTTCTACTCCTCGACTAGGGCGATAAATTTTTACCTGTTGTTCTTGAGGGTTAATTAGCCAACCCAAACGCAGGCCGCTATTGAGGTATTCCTGCATTTTTTCCTGAAGAGGTGGCAGGTAATCTGTGCGAGAACGTAATTCAATGACAAAATCAGGACAAAGAGGGGGAAATCCGGCTTTTTCCTCTTCGGTTAGGCTTTCCCATCGTTCTAAACCAACCCAAGCTACATCAGGAGAGCGATCGCCACCATTAGGCAAACGAAAAATCGTCGAAGAACTAAAGACTTTTCCCAATCCGGTTTGACGATTCCAGATGTTCAAGTCTGTAATGAGATCTGCTTCTCGATTGCCACTGACTCCGCCAACGGGTGGCATAATCACTAATTCTCCTTTGGCAGTACGTTCTAGTTGCCATTCTCGATTGACTTGACACAGACGGTAAAATTGCTCGTCAGTTAAGCCGACGGTATCTAGATTTAAAATTACAGTTGTCATTGCCCTTAACTGTGGGTTTTGAGATCTATTCTTCCACCCTACCAACGGCCTCAGAAAGATGAGATAAACCGCATTCGTCTAATTTGGCGAGCAATCCTTCTAGAATACGACGTACCATCCAGGGGCCTTCATAAATCCAACCCGTATAAACTTGTAGCAAACTTGCGCCAGCCGTAATTTTTTCCCAAGCATCATCAGGAGTAAAAATGCCGCCTACTCCAATAATTGGGAGTTTTCCTGTCGTTTTCTGGCAAATAAAGCGGATTATTTCTGTGGATCTTTGGCGCACGGGAACGCCGCTAATACCGCCTGCTTCGTCTTTGAGATCTTTTCCTGTAGCTTCGAGTATTTTCGTGTTGAGTCCATCTCGCCGAGTTGTGGTGTTGGTGGCAATAATTCCAGCCAAATTGTGAGTTTTTGCTAAATCTACAATAGTAGCGATCGCATCCCAATCCAAATCGGGAGAAATTTTGATGAGTATAGGCTTACTTCCCTGATTTTCTGCCTGCAATGCTGCCAAAATAGGCTCTAGTTGTTCTCCTTCTTGGAGTGATCGCAATCCTGGCGTATTGGGAGAACTCACATTCACAACAAAATAATCTGCCCAATTTTTCAGATGGCGAAAACTCCCCAAATAGTCATCTGCTGCGGCTTCTAGAGAGGTAATTTTAGATTTACACAAGTTAATGCCGATCGGAATGCGACGGGGCTGTCGCTGCCAAGCTTGTTGTAAGATCGTGGCCATCG